>JAOPYW010000086.1 GCA_025964405.1 Thermoleophilia bacterium
CCCGCTTGCGCATGAACGACGCCGGCTTCGGCGCGCGCAGCCAGCTGGCGGCGATCAGGAACCCGCTCATGCCGAAGAACAGCGCCACGCCGAGCCCGCCGAGCGTCGGCCCGCCGATCCGCGCAAGCGGCTCGCTGCGGTCGGTGAGCGGGAAGGCGTGGGAGACGAGCACGAGTAGCGCCGCGCATAGGCGCAGCACGTCGAAGTTGTTGTCGCGCCCGTGGGCAACGCGCTCAAGGGAAAGGGTTCGCTCCAAAGGCATGCCCCATTCTCGCACGGCGGAGCGCCCGAAGCTGCGCCCCCGGTAGGATCACGTGGTCCCTTCGCCGTTCGTCAACGATCGAGATCGCCGCATGTCTTCCGCAACCGACACGAAGCCAGTCGTCACGCCCACCGAGGCCGCGACCCGACTGTCAGTCTCCATCGTGATAGCCAACTTCAACGGCGAACGCGACTTGCCCGGCTGCCTCGACTCGATCGCGGCGCTCGATTACCCGAGCGCGCTCGTCGAGACGATCATCGTGGAGAACGGATCCAGCGATGGATCACGCGATCTGCTCGCGTCGAAGTACCCGCATGTGAAGGTGCTCTTGCAGGACACCAACCTCGGCTTCGCGCCCGCGGTGAACCTAGGCGTCGAGGCCGCGTCCGGCGAGCTCGTCGCGCTCCTCAACAACGACATGCAGGTCGACCCGGGATGGCTCGACGCACTCGTCGCCTCTTACGACCCTGAGAACGGCTACCACTGCGTCGCGGGCACCATCCTCGATTGGGACGGCACTAAGGTCGACTTCGCCGAGGGGGTGCTCAACTGGCACGGCATGGGTGACCAGGTGGGCTTCGGGCTTCCCGTCGAGCAGGTCTCGATCGTCGACGGCAAGGAGCTCCTGTTCGCATGCGGTGGAGCGATGCTCATCACACGCAAGGTCTACCTCGACCTGGGCGGCCTCGACGCTGACTACTTCGCGTACTTCGAGGACGTCGACTTCGGGTGGCGCCTCTGGCTCTCCGGCTACAAGGTGCGACTCGCGAAGGATGCGACGTGTCGCCACCGCCACAATGGAACGTCTGGCAAGTTCCCGTTCTACCAGCGCGCGCTGCTCTATGAGCGCAACGCGCTTCGCACCATCATCAAGAATCTCGACGACGAGAACCTGGGCAAGTTCCTCGGCCCGGCGCTGCTGCTGCTCATGCAGCGCGCGCTCGAGGAAACGAAAAGCGATCGAGCGCCTTTCCAATTCGGCGCGGAGGGTGACGCCGATGCGACCGAAGCGATTCCCCGCAGCGCGCTTGCGCGGCTCCATGCGGTGGGCGACATCATCGGTGACCTCGATGAGCTGATGCGCAAGCGCCGAGTGGTACAGCTCGGGCGGGTCGCCTCCGACGACGACGTGCTCGCGCGATTCGGTCGACCGTTCAAGCCGCTGGGCGCAGGTGGCACCGATTACCTCGCCGCAGCCGAGTCGATCCGTCGCAACTTCAAGCTCGAAGATTCGTTCACCGCCGCGAAGGCGACCCGGGTCGCGATCCTCGGCTACGACAAGGTCGGCGAGAAGATGGCAGGCCCCGCCGTCCGTTCTTGGGAGATCGCCAAGGCGCTCTCCAAGTCGTGCCACGTCACGTTCCTGTCACGCCACAAGGTGGAGCGATCAGCCCCCGGTGTCGAGGTGCTGGAATTCGAGCACCCCGAGGAACTTCGCCAGATGCTCGTCGAGAGCGACGTCGTACTCGTCCAAGGGTTCGCGCTGGTCGAGTATCCGATCCTCCGGTCGACGCGTGCCCTCCTGGTCGTCGACCTGTATGACCCCTGGCTGTTCGAGAACCTCGAGATGCGCGCACGCACGATCGACGATCGTGTCGAGGACTACCACGTGCGTGTCGACGTCGACGTGCAGACCGAACTCCTCGACCGTGGCGACTTCTTCATCTGCGCCAGCGAGCGCCAGCGCGACTACTGGCTCGGCATGTTGTCGGGCCGTGGCCGGGTCGATCGAATCGCTTATGGCGCCGACCCGACGCTCAGGTCGCTGATCGACGTCGTGCCCTACGGCTCGCCTGACACGCCGCTTCGGCCGGAGGGGTCAGCCAACGTCCTCAAGGGCGTGCACCCGAGCATTCCCGCAGACAGCATCGTGGTCGCGTGGGGAGGCGGCGTCTGGGACTGGTTCGACCCGGTGCTCGTGCTGGAGGCATTCGCCGATGCGTACGCGATCGAGCCACGACTTCGACTCTTCTTCCTCGGCCTCGACCAGGCTGCTGGAGCCGGTGTTCCCACCATGCGTGCCGCGCAGCAGCTCCGCGATCGATCGGAGCAGCTCGGACTGACCGACGAGGCCGTGATCTTCGGGCCGTGGGTCGCGTACGACGAGCGAGGCAAGTACCTCGACGAATCCGACATGGGCATCATCGCCACGAAGGATCTCGCCGAGGTACGCCTGTCATTCCGTTCCCGACTGCTCGACAACTTCTGGGGCGGATTGCCGACCATCGCCACCGAAGGGGACGTGCTGGCCGACCTCGTGAAGGAACACGATGCTGGCATCGTGGCTCCCATCGGCGACCGAACCGCGATCACGGCGGCGATCCTCCGCCTGGCCGGCGACGAGGAGCTCCGCGCGCGTCAGTCAGCCAACGCCGTGCAGCTGGGCGTTCGGTACCAGTGGGGCAACAACGTCGCTCCGCTCCGTAACCTCGCCGAGCATCCCGCGAAGTGGCGCGCGATGCGAGACGCGCGGCCGCGCCGTCGTCAGCTCGACCTGAGTGAGGACACACAGGTGCTCCTGTTGCATCGACGGTCGCAGATCAATCAGTACGGCGCCGTAGCGAAGGTGTTCCACTTCGTCGGCAACTCGAAGATCCTGCGACCGATCGCTCGACGCCTGAAGCGCCTGCTCATGCGCTGAGGGGTGCGGGCGCGCACTCGGCCGCACGAAGCGGCTCAGGCCAGTCGGTTGGTGACTGACACGGCGGGGTCGAAGACGCCGTAGGTCTCGAGTTCTGCCGTCACGGTGAAGTGGGCAGCTTCGCGGAGTGTGTGACGAACTGGCCCGGGGCCAGCCTCGGCCACTTCGGCCTGCACGATGTACTCACCCGCGCTCAGCGCATTGTCGATCTCGAAGGTCGTCACGAGCGTGCTTCCGGCCGGGCACGTGCCGGCATCGTCACGATTCCACCAGTTGTTGGTGATGACGAGCGACTTGCCGAGTCGGTCCTGGATCTCGATGCCCAGGATCGGATCAGTCATTTCAGCCACGAACTCGGTGCGCACTTCGATGCCGAGTCGTGACCCGTGCGCGATCTCCCCGGCCTCGATGGGCGTGCCGTTCTCGAGGATGCGGACGGCATCCACGACAGCCGGAGACTCCACCGTCTCGGCGAGAATCGGCGCGGACGCCCGCTCGGGGCGCTTGTGCACATTCAGCTCGTGGTAGCGACGCACGACCTCGCGGGTGTCGCCGACCGCCGTCACATTCCCGTGTTCGAGCAGTAGTGTGCGATCGCAGAAGTCCAGCACCGCTGACATGTCGTGCGTCACGAATACCGCCGTCTTTCCGGATGCCTTGCGCGCCCGGAACACGTCGAAGCACTTACGCTGGAAATTCTCGTCGCCGACGGCAAGCACTTCGTCGGTTAGCAGGA
>JAOPYW010000089.1 GCA_025964405.1 Thermoleophilia bacterium
AGGAGGCCAAGACCGACACGGCAGCCGTGCGCAAGGCCAAGAAGAAGACGGCCCCCGTCGCCAAGAAGCCGAAGGCCGACGCCGCCGCCAAGAAGCCGGCAGCCAAGAAGGCACCGGCCAAGCCGGCTGCCGAGGAGGCCCCGGCCGACGTGACCCTCGCCGAGGAGACGCCCGCCGAGGTGACCCCCTCCGAGGAGACGCCCGTCGAGGCACCCGTCGTCGAGACGCCCGCTGACGAGGTCGTGGAGGTCACGCCGGTCGAGAACGTCGCCGCCGACGCCGCCATCGAGGCTGACGCCGGCGAGGGTGCGATCGACGAGACGGCCACCGTCGTCGAGGTCGAGACCCCGGCCGAGGAAGCTGCCGAAGAGGCCGCTGCCGGCGAGGGCAAGGACTGATCGTCCGAGCACCGGGGCCTCTGGGCCTCACCGAGTTTCACCAGGGGCGCTTCCTTCGGGAGGCGCCCTTCGTGTGCCACGATCGAGGCGCCCTTCGTGTGCCACGATCGAGCCGCCCGCACGCCACGACGGTGCAGCCACCGCCGGCACGCCGGTGCAGCCACCATCGGCACGCCTCGTTTGGGAATAGCCCTCGCATAGCGAGGTCAAGTCCCAAGCGGTTGGGAGTGCACTTGCGGAGCGGAGCCCCATCCCAGACGTTTGGGAGTAACCCTCGCATAGCGACGTCTACTCCCAGACGAACCCTGCCGCTGTGTGATGCACGTGCGATGACGCGGGTGGGTACGCGAACTAGACCAGTTCGAGCAGTCCGCGCTCGAGCACGATGCGCGCGCCCGCGGCGGAATCCTCACCGACGCGCCCACCGAGGGCGTTCGCGCCCTTGAGTTCGGCGTCGAGCATCGCGATGCGGCTCAGCGCGGCGTCGACCTGCGCGGTCTGCACGCGCTGCGCCTGCTCGACGACCTTCTTGGCGGCCCACTGGTTGGCGCCGCCGGCGACGAGCGCGTCGAGCGCCTGGCCCGGACCCATCGTGCGGAGCAGGTGGTGCGCATCGTCGACCTGCTTGATGTGCCGGCCGATGGCGCCCGCGATGCGCACGGGGTGCTCGCGCTGCGCGAGCAGCTGCTCGACCAGCTTGAGGAAGGCAGAGCGGTCACGCCGCGCCCAGGCCTCCCCGATGATCCAGACCTTCTCGTCCGACACGCGCGACGCGAGCTCCTCCACCATCGCGACGTCGACCGGGTCACTCCCGGCGTAGGTCGCGATACGCTCGATGTCGGTGCGCAGGCGCGCGAGATCGTTGCCGTCGAGCTCGCGCACCGCACGCGCGTCGCTGGGATCGACGCCGCAGCAGAGCTGGATGAGCCGCTTGATCGCGGCACGATCGCCGCGCGCGCCCGTCGCCGCGAACAGGCCCTCGGCCCACGCGCGCAGCTGGTCGGGCTTGTCGGGCCCCGGACACTCGATCAGCCGCGGCTTCGCGAACGCCTTGCGGAGCCGGCTGTTCGACGCGAGCTTGTCGGCGAGCAGGAGCAGCACGACGTCGTCCGCCGGCGCCTCCAGGTACTTGAGGATGCGATTGACGTCGTCGGCGGGCCACTCGTGCGCGCCGGCCACGATCACCAAGCGCTGCTCCGCGAACATGCCGATCGTCTGGAACCCGCCGAGCAGCTCCACCGAACTGCCCGTCATCGCGGCGTGCGTCTCGATCGCCTCCGCGGGGAAGTGCGCCTTGAGGCGCGTGACGACCGTCGCGACCCGCGCAGGGTCGGTGCCAAGCACCAGGTAGACGGGTTCGAGCGCAGCCATGCGGATGATTCTACCGCCCCGGCTGCGCCCACCCGGTCTTCACCGCAGCACGATGCCCGCACCGTCGCTGTCGAAGGCGAGGCTCCCGTCGCGATCGGTGCGGAACGTCGGCACCCCCGCGCGTTCGAGCGCGTCGAGCGTGTCACGGCGCGGATGCCCATAGCCGTTGCCCGCCCCCACGCTGATCGCCGCCAGCTGGGGCTGCACGGCGTCGAGCAGGTCGGGGAGCTGCGGGTCGGCGCTGCCGTGGTGGGAGATCCGCAGCAGGTCGAGCGGCGGCAGCGCGAGGTGCACGAGCACCGGCGCCTCCGCATCGGCCGGCACCACGGCGCGCACGGCGCCGTGTTCGATGAGCGTCACCATGGCCCCGTCGTTGTGCAGGTCGGTCGTGCGCGGCGTGATGTGGCCGTCGCAGCTCGGGTTGAGGATGCGCAGCGTGACGTCGGGCTCGAGCCGCAGCGTGCTCCCGGCGCACAGGTCGATGAGCCGGGGAGCCGTCGCCATGACGTGCCGCCAATTGCCGGGCGCGTCGCGCCCCTTCGCCACCCACGCGGGCCGCAGTGACTCGAGCGCCGCGTCGTAGCCGCCGCGGTGGTCGAGGCTGTCGTGCGTGAGGATGATGCCGTCGACGCGACTGACACCCATCGCGCGCACGCGCCGCACCACGTCGCCGTCGGGCGGACCGACGTCGACCAGCACGGCTGCCTCGTCGGTCGCGAGCAGCGTCGCGTCTCCCTGGCCGATGTCGAGCACGCCGATGCGCAGCACTCCGGCCCGGATCGGCGGCGGCGCTCCCCCACCTCCGGGCAGGGGCAGCGCGAGGCCCGGGGCGAGGGCGATGCCGCTGCACGCGACGATCACCCCGACCGCGATACGTGGCACCCAGCGGCGCGCGCCCGCACCGGCCCACGTCAGCCGCGGCGCGGCCCACCACGCAAGCGCCGCCACCGGAACGCCGATCGCGAAC
>JAOPYW010000135.1 GCA_025964405.1 Thermoleophilia bacterium
CCGGCCCCCGCCGCCGGCGACCGCTCCGCAACCTCGAGCGCCCCCGCGTCGTCGGCGTTCGCGATCGCCACGTCCTGGGTGCCCTGGTGCACGAACAGCCGCGCCTTCGTGTCGCGATACCCCGCGAAGCCGTCGTGCTCCTCGAGGTGGTCGGGCGTCAGCGCGGTGATCGCCGCCACCTGCGGGCTGCGCTCGAGCTGCAGCAGCTGCCGGTTGCTCGTCTCGAGCAGCGCCCATGTGCCACTCGGCACCGCGTCGACCTCGGGCAGGAACTGCCGGTTCGACCGCTCGTTGCCCGCCGACCGGTGCGCCACGCCGCCGACCTCGAGCAGGTGCTCGGCCAGCCCGACCGTCGTCGACTTGCCGTTCGTGCCCGTGATGGCCGCGATCGGACCCCGGTGCAGCGCGAAGTACAGCTCCACCATGCTCGTGACCCGGGCCTCGGCCGACACGCCGGCCACGATGCCCGCGCGATTCGCCTCTGTCAGGTACCAGCCCTGGGGCAGCACCACGAGCGCCGCCTCCTCGAGCCCGCCCAGGTAGTCGGCAGCGCCGAACCGCCCGCCCTCGAGCAGCGGCTTGAGCTCGGTCCAGATCGCATCCTGCTCCACGCGCGAGTAGGCGCCGTGCGTCGTGCGGAACGCCTTGCGCAGCACGTCGCGTTCGCGCTGGTCGTGCACGGTCACGTCGCTGAAGCCGAGCGTCACGAGCAGGCGCAGCACGGCCACGCCCTCCGCGCTCGCCGCCCCGATCACGGCAACGGGCCGCTCGCGATAGCTGAGGAGCTGGTCGCGCGAGATGCGCCGGTCGGTGACGAGGCCGTGGCTCATGCGGAATCCTTGGGCGTGGTGGGGCCGAGGCGGCGCACGCCCAGCACGCGGTAGCGCGCGAGCAGGTCGGCCTCGGGTTCGGTGACGACACGCAGCGCGTCGCGCGATGCATGGAGCACGCGGCCGTCGCCGAGCGCGATCGCGACGTGCAGCGGATGCACCGCCGGCCCGGTGACCGGCACCCGACGTTCGAGGCGCTCGACCTCGGCCTGTGCGGCGGCCTGTGCGGCGCGCTCTGAGTCGACGGTCGCGGGGTCGCGCTGCAGCACGAGGATGTCGCCGGCCAGCTTGGTGGCCGAGGGCTTCACGCGCGCGCCCACGCGTAGGAGCGCGCGTGAGTGGCGCGGGAGCCACACGGTCGACGCGCGCCAGGCCGAGCGCTGCACGATGCCCGAGCAGTCGACGCCGGCGTTGGTGGTGCCACCCCAGACGTAGGGCGTGTCGAGCAAGCGGAGCGCCTCGGCGGCGAGCCCGGCCGGGTCGACCGTGTCAGTCGACTGCACCCGACTGACATCGGGCAGGTCGGTGGAGCTGAGTGCGGGCCCGAGGTCGCGCGTGCGGATCCAGCCCTGCGCCCCGTCGAGCGCGCGCACGAGCTGCCAGCCACCGTCGTCGGCGACCACGAGCTGCACGGCAGGGTCGCCGGCCTCGAGCTCGGTGACGAGCTCGCCGTCGGCCTCGTCGAGGCCGTGCTGGCGCCACAGGCGCAGGCCGTCTGCCGGCACCGCGTGCCAGGGCAGCGTCGAGGTGTCGAGCGGCAGGATGTTCGCCGCGACCTCCTCGCCGTACGCGCCCAGGATGACCTCGCGCGCGAAGGCGAGCGGCTTGCCGTCGAGCACCGATACGCGGCCGTCGCCGAGCTCGACCACGAGCGGACGTTCGTACTTGGCCGCGAGCGCTTCACGTACGTGCACGGCCAGCTCGGCCGAGGTGGCGAACGTGGGGATCGGGGCGACGGGCTCCATCGGGGGAAGTCTAGCGGGGGCGACCGTACGGCCGGCGCGTCAGCTCGAGGGACACGACGCGCTCGAGGTTCCGTCGAGCACCAGGAGCGTGATGAACGTCGCCGCATACGCGGCCCCGGCCCACACGAGCAGCACCAGGTGGGGTCGCCACCGGGGCACGGCCGCGAACGCGATCGCGCACACGATCGCACTCGCGCCGAACAGCATCGACAGGCCCACGAACAGCAACCCGGTGCCGTACGCGCAGTCGGTGTGGTCGAGGAGCAGCGTGATCACCAGCGGCGCGGCCGGCGCAACCCCGAGGGCGACGGCGACGGTGCGAGCAGTGCGGTTCGAAGGCGGCATCGATGGTCGCTACCCGGGGGCTACCCATACAAAAACCTGACGGTCTGCCGGGGGCATGCACGACTCACGCATGATTCCGCACGTGGGGGGAACAATCGGGGCCATGGCGTCGCACCCCACACCCCATTCCGAGGCAGCTGCCCTCGTCGCACACACGCGGACCCCCGAGCCACTGAGTGCGCACGAGGATGCACTGCTTCGCCGCATCCTCGCTGCCGCGAGTTTCCACGGCGCACCCCAGCTGCTCGACCAGGTGCGCGGCATCCAGCTCGTGCCGGCGATCAGCGACGCCGAGCACCGCATCTACATCCAGCACCCCGACATGCCGCGCTCGACGTTCTCTGCCGAGGGGCGCACGCGCATCCCGAACACGGTACTCATCCGCACCCCCGACGGACACATCGCCGCGCAGATCGACGTCTGGGTCGAGCGTGGCCACCTCCGTGCGATGCACATCCGCTGGGCCGGCGCCCGGGTGCCGATGACCCTGCCGAACCCCGAGTGGGTCGTCGTGACACCCGCCATCGTGCCCGCGCGAGCGACCGTCGCGCCTTCGGCGTCGACGACCACGCAGCCGGCGCGGAGCGTCACTTCCCGCCCGACGCCGACGCTCCCGATCGCGCTGCCGTCCGGGCGCAGGGCAGCTCGGGTGTTGGTCGCCCTCCTCGTGCTCGCGTTGGCCGGAGCGGTCATCGCCGGCGCCTACGCGCTCGGCCGATCAGGCGCAGCCGACGTCGATGCCGCGCGCGCCACCGGCGTGCAGCAGGGCACCGCAGCGGGCACGGCCGACGGGCAGGTGCTCGGCAGCTTCCGCGGCGCGACCGAGGGCGAGATCGCCGGTCGCCAGTCGACCTACGACGCCGCCGTCGTGAAGGCACAGGCCGCCGCGCTCGCGCGGGCGAAGGCCGCAGCCGCCGCCAAGGCCGAGGCGGCCCGTGTTGCCGCCGCCGCAGCCGCGGCAGCAGCCGCCGCACCGCGCTACGTCAGCAACACCAACTGCTCGGGCTACCGAGACTCCCGCGGCTACTGGATCTGCTCATGACGACCGCCACGCGCACTACCAGCACCACGCTCCGCATCGCGCTCGCCGTAGCGCTGGCCGTGACGCTGCTCGCGATCGCGGCCTGGGCCATCGGCCGTTCGTCGGTGCCGTCGGCAGCTGACGCGCAGCGCTCCCAGGAAACCGCGCGCAGCGCCGCCTACAGCGAAGCGCTCGCCCAGGAATCGGACGCCGCCTACACTTCGACCTACGATGCCGCCTTCACAGCGGGCGCAGCCGCAGGTACCACCGAGGGTACCGCCGCCGGCATCGCCGCCGCAGCCGCGAAGTAGCGCCGACGCCGCGTCAGGTGGCCTTCCACGCCACCGGCGCCGTCGTGTAGCTCGCGCCCTTGCCAGCGCCCGTGGTGCCCTTGACGACCATCGTGATCGTCACCTTCGTGCCGGCCGGCACCTGGGTGTTGTACCAGGCGCCGCCGACCGGGAAGCCGCGCGCCTTGCCGCCGCACTCCTGCTTCTTGCCGCCCGTCCAGAAGATGGTCTTGGCGCCGCGCTTCACGTACCAGGTCACCACCGGATCGTGGAAGTTGCACTTGATGACGGCGTCGAGCGAGACGGTGTGGCGCGTGCCCGGCTCGACCGCGATGTAGCGGTACTTGCGCACCTTGAGCGGCGTGCTCGTGATCATCGGCTTCACGCGGAAC
>JAOPYW010000142.1 GCA_025964405.1 Thermoleophilia bacterium
GACGCCGCGGGCGTGATGGTCGTCGACGACTACGCGCACCATCCCACCGAGGTCGCCGTGACGATCGCTGCGGCCCGCGAGCGTGCGGAGCCCCGCGGCGGGCGCGTGATGGTGGTGTTCCAGCCGCACCTGTACAGCCGCACCAAGGCGCTCTGGCGCGAGTTCGCGACCGCGCTCGCGACGGCCGATCGTGCGTGGGTGCTCCCGATCTACGGCGCACGTGAGACGCCGGTCGACGGGGTCGATGAACTGCTCATCGCCAACCAGCTCGTGGAGCAGGCACCAGACGTCTACGCCGGGCATGGCGTCGCCGATGCTGCGACGGGCGACGTCGGTACCATCCTCGACGAGCTCATGGCTGGCGACGTCCTCATCACGATGGGCGCGGGAAGCATCACCGCGCTCGCCCCACGACTGTACGCAGCGCTCCAGGCGCGCGACGGTGACGCCAGTGTGCGCCCGGCAACGAACGCCGACGCGGGTACGGGTGCCAGTGGTGACTGAGGCCCCGCACCAGCCGAGCTGGCTCGAGCACGACGTGCCGCTCCACAAGCTGACCACGATCGGCACGGGTGGCCCCGCGCGCAACTTCGCGAAGGTCGAGACGGCCGCGCAGCTCGCCGAGGCCCTCGCGTGGGCCGGCGCGCGCGACCTGCCGATCGCGACCGTCGGCCTGGGCTCGAACACGCTCATCTCCGACGACGGCTTCGACGGGTTGGCGATTCGGCTCGCGGGCGAGCTCGCGTCGATCGACATCGACGCTGCAACACACCGCGTGGTGCTGGGCGGAGGAGCATCGCTCGCAGCGACGGTCAGGTTGTGCCGCGAGGCCGGCGTGGCCGGGTTCGAGTTCGCGAGCGCGATTCCGGGCACGGCCGGCGGCGCGCTCAAGATGAATGCAGGCGCCTACGGCAGCGAGATGAAGGATGTCGTCACGAGCGCGACCCTCGTCGACGCGCACGGCGTGCACGAGGTGGTACCCGCCGACCTCGACATGACCTACCGACACACCAACATCGGGTGGGGCACGATCGTCGCGCAGGTGGTGCTGCAGCTCGAGGCCGGCGAGCCCGAAGCGATCAAGGAGCGCGTGCGCGAGTTCCAGGGCCGGCGCACCGACACGCAGCCGCGAGCCGCCCGGTCGTTCGGCAGCGTCTTCCAGAACCCGAGCGTGGCAGGGGCGGGTGCGCCGAGCGACGTGTTCGTCGAAGGACGCCTCCTGGGGGCGGGTGCACTGATCGAGCGGGCCGAACTCAAGGGGCACCGCATCGGTGGCGCGCGCATCTCGCCCAAGCACGGCAATTTCATCGAGAACGACGAGGGCGGCACGACGGCTGACATCATCGCGCTCATCGAGCTGGCGCGGGCCGAGGTGCTCGCGCGCTTCGACGTGCTGCTGCACACCGAGGTGCACCTGCTCGAGCCCGGCGGATATCGACTCCTGCACGACGGGACGGTGGAGTAGTGGCGCGCGCCCCACGAGAGCCGCGTGCGCCGCGTGACCCGAAGGTCGCGGAGGAGCGGCGAGCGCGACTGCAGCGTGAGCGCGAACGCGCCCGAGCCGCCGAGGCGGCTGCACCGAAGCGGGAGCGACCTGCGAAGCCGGCGCGCGCGAAGCGTGTCGTGCAACCGCCCGTGGCGAAGTCTGGACCTACCCGGTCGGGTGCCGCGCGACCGAGCGGCGCGACTGCTCGTGGAGGCGCAGCGACGCGCGTGCAGCACGAGGGGCTCGTCGGCTGGGCCACCCGCTCGGTGCGCGAGCTGCCCGGGCGCATTGTCCAGGCGCTGCTCGGGTTCATCGAGGAGGTCGGGCGCGTGTTCGCCGGCATCGGGCGCGGCGTGCTGCGCATGGTGCCGGGTGGATCGCTCCTGCTGCGCCGCACGGCCCCGACCGACGCGGTCGACGGTGGTGCACGGGCGTCGAGCGCGGGGAGCGACTGGCTCGACTCACCGCCACGTGGGCGCGCGGGCGCGGGGCGTGCGGGCCTCGGGGATGCGGAGCTCAAGGCACGTGCGCGGCGACGGACGATGCTCGTGCGCCGCCTGCGCGTGGCCGGTGCGGCGCTGGCACTCGTGCTGCTCGCGATCGGCGCCTACGTGGTGCCGCGCGCCCACGTGTTCGACGTCGGACACGTGGAGATCGAGGGCGCGAGCGCGGTCAGCGACCTCGCGGTGCGCCAGCGCGTCGACTCGCTGCTCGCCGGCCAGACGATCTTCACGGTGGACGAGGCCGCGATCGCGCGCCGCATCGAGGAGCTGCCGTTCGTGCGCTCGGTCGCGGTCGACCACCACCTGCCCGACGGGCTCGGCATCCGCATCGTGGAATACCGGCCGCTCGCGCTCGCGTGTGGCGACAAGGCGTGCTGGCTGGTCGCGCCCGACGGACGCATCCTCACCAAGGTCTCGGCGTCGGAGTGGCGCGGACGCGTGCCGGTCGTGCGGCTGGAGTCGACGAGCAAGGTGCGACCGGGGGTACGCCTGCCACAGGAGCCCGGGCTTGCGCTCCTGCTCGCGGTGCCGCACGACTCGACCCTCGACTTCGCCACCATCGACGTGTCGCCCTACTCGGTCGTCGCGACGACGGGAGAGGGCATCGAGGTGCGCTTCGGCCGCGCCGAGCACTTCGCGTCGAAGCTCGCGGCGGCGGAGCGGATCCTGACCTCGGCGAGCGCACGGGCGCATCCGCTGGCGTACGTCGACGTCTCGGTGCCGTCGAACCCTGCGACCTGCTACCAGGCGGATGCGCTGTGTCGCGACGCGCCGACCACGACGGAGGTCGCCGAGGCCCACGCCACGAAGGTCGCGGCCCAGAAGCACGTCGCGGCGCTCCTGAAGTCGGGCGCGCCGCAGCAGGAGGTCGACGAGGCGACGTTCGCGATGAACAACCCGGAGCTGGTGATGGATGCCCCCGGTGGCGACGCGACCAGCACGTCGGACGGTGCCGCATCGGATGATTCCCCCGCGGCGGGCGGAGCGTCCGACGCGCGATCCGCCGATGCGACAGGAACCGCAGCACAGGCGCCGAAAGATGCGTTCGAGGCGGCCACTCGAGCCGAGTGATCGGCGAGCATCTGGCGGGGCGTCTAGTATCCCCCGAAATCGAGTGTACGATCGAACGAGAAAGTGGAGCAGCACGGCATGCCCATGCAGGACAGCTCAAAGAATTACCTCGCAGTGATCAAGGTGGTCGGCGTGGGTGGTGGCGGCACGAACGCCGTCAACCGCATGGTCGACGCCGGCTTGCGCGGCGTGGAGTTCATCGCGGTCAACACCGATGCGCAGGCGCTGCTCATGTGCGACGCGCAGGTGAAGATCCACATCGGGTCGAAGCTCACGCGCGGCCTGGGTGCGGGCGCCGAGCCGACCATCGGCCAGGAAGCCGCGATGGAGAGTCGCGACGAGCTCAAGGAAGCCCTCAAGGGTGCTGACATGGTCTTCGTCACCGCGGGCGAGGGCGGCGGCACCGGCACGGGCGCGGCGCCCGTGGTCGCAGAGATCGCACGCGAGTTGGGTGCCCTCACGGTCGGCGTCGTCACGAAGCCGTTCATGTTCGAGGGCAACAAGCGCATGCAGAGTGCCGAGAGCGGCATCGGCACGCTCAAGGAGAAGGTCGACACGCTCATCGTCATCCCGAACGACAAGCTGCTGCAGGTCGTGGGCAAGGATACGTCGATCGTCGATGCCTTCCGCGTGGCCGACGACGTGCTCCGCCAGGGCGTGCAGGGCATCACCGACCTGATCACGGTCCCCGGCCTCATCAACCTCGACTTCGCCGACGTGCGCACGATCATGCGCGACGCGGGCTCGGCCCTCATGGGCATCGGCACCGCCAGCGCCGAGAACCGAGCTGCCGAGGCCGCGAAGAGCGCCATCTCGAGCCCGCTGCTCGAAGCGAGCGTCGAGGGCGCGACGGGCATCCTCCTCAACATCACGGGCGGACCCGACCTGGGCCTGTTCGAGGTGAACGAGGCAGCCGAGATCGTGTCGAGCGCAGCCGACTCCAGCGCGAACATCATCTTCGGCGCCGTCATCGACGAGGCCATGGGCGACGAGGTGCGCGTCACGGTCGTCGCGACCGGCTTCGACCGCAAGGGCGGAGCCCAGCGTCCGGCACGCCACATGGCGGGTCGACCGCTCGACGAGCCGCGCTACGGCCGCGGTCCGAGCACTGCACCGTCGACCCGCTCGGGCAACGCGGGCGCTGCCGAAGCCGGAGATGACGACTTCGACATCCCCGCCTTCCTGCGCGACGAGTAGGCCCTGATGCTGGACCACGCCCCGACACTTCCGACCGCACGCCAGCGTCGGGAGGAGTGCGTGCGCATCGCGCTCGAGGCCGGCGAGCTGCTCAGGTCACGCTTCGGACGGCCCGGTGAGATCCTCGCCAAGGGCGCGACCGACGACCTCGAACGCATGTACGACGTGGTCACCGAGGTCGACTTCCTGAGCGAGAAGCTCATCCTCGGCCGCATCGCCGAGCTCGACCCCGGTGCGATCGCACTCGCCGAGGAGGGGGGCTACGTGCGCGCCGACGGCGCACCGATCACCGGCCCCGCGGCCGAGCTGCAGCCCGACGACCTCGACGAGGTCTGGCTCATCGACCCGATCGACGGCACCATCAACTTCGCGCATGGCGTGCCCCACTTCTGCGTGTCGATCGCCTGCTGGCGGGGCGCACGCCCCGTGGCCGGTGCGATCGTCGATCCGATGATCGGCGAGACCTTCTCCTTCGAATGGGATGACGCCGTCGCCGGCACCCCGCGCGCGGCGTACCACGACGACGAGGTCGTGCACCTCGGCGACGGACGCCCCACGATCGACAGCCTGCTGACGATCGGCGGCGGCGGCCCGAAGCTGCGCCCGATCATGCGCCAGTTCCGCTCGTGGCGCCGCATCGGCTCGGCCGCGCTCGCGCTCGCGTGGGTGGGCGTCGGGCGCTGCGGCGCCTACATCCAGCCGGGCAACCTGAGCCCGTGGGATTGGGGCGTCGGCGCCCCGTTCGTCGAGGCCGCCGGCGGCGTGGTCACCGATGCAGGGGGCACCAACTGGGCCCCCCGCCTGCACGGCGTGACCGGCGTGATCGCCGGATCCCGGGTCGTGCACGACACGATCGCCCAGCAGGCAGCCGAGGCCAACGCCAACTGGTGAGAAACGCAGTCTTGGTCGTGCGCCCTGTTGCGCACCGCCCAGCGTGCGCGTACGGTTCACGTCCCAGCGCCGATTCGCCGATGCCGAGGTGGCATGCACCGCACGACCCCGAGAGTTCGCACCATCGCGCTCGCGTTCATCGCGTGCGTCGCGGCGTGCCTCGGCTCGTGGAGCGTCGCGCTCGGCGCCGAATCCAGCTCCCCCGCGACCCCGACCGCCGCAGCCACGGGCACCTCGGCCACCGCAGCGACGTCGGCCGGCCAGCTCGACGCCTACCTCGCCGGCAAGGGCTCGCCGATGGCCGGTTCGGGCAACGCCCTCATGGCGAGCGGTGGACGCTGGCAGATCGATCCGCGCCTCATCGTCGCGATCGCCGGCGCCGAGTCGAACTTCGGGTCGATCACGTGCGCCCCCTTCAACGCCTGGGGCTACGGATGCCCGAACGGCCCCTACGACTTCAGTTCGTGGGCAGACGGCATCGATACGGTCGCGCAGGGCCTGCGCACCAACTACCTGAGCGAGGGACGCGTCTCCGTGGCGCTCATCAACCTCAAGTACGCCCCGCTCGGCGCGGCGAACGACCCGACCGGCCTCAACAACAACTGGACCGCCAACGTCTCGCGCTTCCTGATCGAACTGGGCGGTGATCCGAACGACATCGACACCGGCAGGATCGGTGGCACCCGCCTGCTCGGCCTGCCCCCGGCGCTGGATCCCGTCGCGGCCGCGGCGAGCAGCGCCTTCGACTTCGAGGAGCCGGTGGCAGCAGCGCCCGCGAGCACGGGCGACGAGGCGGATGCGACGGAGCCCCTCACCGTGCGCGCGGGAGCTCCCGAGCCGCTCGTGGTCGAGGTGCAGAACACCGGCAGCGCGACGTGGACCTCGAGCAACGTACGCCTGCGCCGCACCGACCTGGAGCCGCGCGTCGTGGGCGCGCCCTACGGTGCACTCGATTCGGCCGAGGGCGTGGCCCCGGGGGAGACCGGGCGGTTCATCGTGCCGCTCGCGGCATCGGGCGCCAGTGACGGCAGTGCCCGCACGACGTGGCAGCTCGAGGGCCCCAGTGGTGCGTTCGGCAGTGCGATCGAGCGCGAGGTGGCGTTCGAGGTTCCGGCCTTCGTCGCGGCTGACGCGCAGGTCGACGTGGCGCCCGGCAACGGCGGCATCAACCCGGATGCAGCTCCCCTGTCGACCGTCGTGGTGCACGTCCGCAACGCGGGCTCGACCACGTGGACACGCGACGGCGACGAGGCCGTGCAGCTCGTGGCGCGACTCGCGGCCGGCCAGCCGCTCGGGCACGAGGCCTGGCCCGGTGACATGGTCGCCGCACGGATGCTCGAACGCACGACCGCGCCCGGCGAGACCGCCAGCTTCGCGTTCCGCGTGCGGGGCGTCGACGGCGGCATCGCCTTCCGGCTCGCACGAGGGGACGTGTACGCCTCCGGCCACCCGATCGTGCTGCAGGTGGGCGCCCTCACACCCGATGAGCTCGCACGCCTCGAGGCCGTCGGTGACGGCGACGTCGACGTCACGATCAGCTGACGAGGGGCGCGCCCGCGTCGGCGGGCCGGTTGCCGTTTGCGGCGACGTGCGCCGCCGTGTACCATTCCACCTTCGATGCCCCGCCGTGGGAGCAGGTAGCGCGCGCTTACGTCGCGAGCACGTCCCGCCTGGTGAAGGCGCATCGCACATTCGAAGGAGCAAGGTACCGTGTACGCAGTCATCGAGATCGCCGGCAAGCAGCAGCGCGTCGACCAGGGACGTTGGTTCCTCGTCGACCAGCCCGAGGAGCAGGAGCTCGAGACCCGAGTGCTGCTCGTCGTCGACGGCGACAAGGTCGTGACGGGTGACGACGCCCTCAAGGCGAAGATCACGCTGTCGAAGGCCGGCACCGTGCGCATCCGCGGCAAGCGCTCCATGAAGTTCAAGACCAAGGAAGCGCGCAGCTCCAAGCGCATGCTCGGCTACCGCCGCACGCTCGTGAAGGTCACCTGCGACAAGATCGCGCTCTGACCCGCACTACCGCAGCACGTCCGTTTTTCCGAATCGCGCCACACCGGCGCACTGAGCACCAGGGAGTTTCCTCATGGCACATAAGAAGGGTCAGGGTTCCAGCCGGAACGGTCGCGACTCCAACGCGCAGCGCCTCGGCGTGAAGCGCTTCGACGGCCAGCTCGTCCACGCCGGCACGATCCTCGTGCGTCAGCGCGGCTCGAAGTTCCAGGCCGGCGACGGTACCAAGCTCGCCAAGGACGACACCGTCTTCGCGACCGTCCACGGCATCGTGAAGTTCCGCCGCGGTCGCCGCGGTCGCTTCATCGACGTGCTCGAGCAGGCCGGCTGAGCCACCGGCTCCGTGCGGCCCTGATGCCCGCTGCCTCGCAGCGCGCATCCGAAGGGTGACCCGCTGTTCTACGATCGCGTCACCATCGTCATTCGCGCCGGTCGAGGCGGAGATGGCTCTGCGTCCATGCGCCGTGAAGCCCACGTTCCACGTGGTGGCGTCGACGGTGGCGACGGCGGCGATGGCGGCAGCATCATCCTGCGTGTCGACCCCTCGCGCCGCGACCTCGCGCACCTGCGCCGCAAGCTGGTCTACGCCGGCGAGAGCGGCAAGGGCGGCGGCAGCAAGAAGTCACACGGTCGTCGCGGCAACGACACGATCATCCCGGTGCCGCGCGGCACCCAGGCATTCGGCGAGGACGGTCGCAAGCTCTGCGACCTCGTGTTCCCCGGCCAGGAAGCCGTGATCGCGCGTGGTGGCCAGGGTGGCCGCGGCAACACCCACTTCACGAGCAGCGTGCGCCAGGCGCCCGAATTCGCCGAGATCGGCCTGCCCGGCGACGAGTTCCGGCTCGAGATGCGGCTCAAGCTGATGGCCGACGCCGCCCTTGCGGGCCTCCCGAACGCCGGCAAGAGCTCGCTCCTGCGCCGCATCTCCAACGCGAAGCCCAAGGTCGGCAACTACCCGTTCACCACCCTCGCGCCCGTGCTCGGCACGATCGATCGCGAAGATGGCAGCCAGGTCGTGGTGGTCGACGTGCCCGGCCTCCTCGAGGGCGCCAGCGAAGGCGTCGGCATGGGCGTCGAGTTCCTCACCCACTTCGAGCGCGCGCGCATCCTCGTGCACGTGGTCAGCATGGAGGAGTTCGTCGACGACGGCGGCGACCAGCTCCGGCACGCCGTACGTGTCATCCAGACCGAGCTCTGGCGATTCGATCCACGCATCGCGAAGCTGCCGCAGATCGTCGTGCTGTCGAAGGCCGACCTGCTGTCGGAAGAAGACGCCCAGCGCGCGAAGGAGATCGTGCGCGAGGTCATGGGGGAGCTGACGGCGGAGCGCGGTCGCATCCTCGGCATCCACCCACTGTCGGCCATCACGGGCACGGGGCTCGACCCGTTCCTGAACGAGCTGTTCCACGCCGTCGACGAATACGGCGACGTGGCCCCCGACGTGGCGCCGCGCCCCGACCTCGTGCTCGACGAGTACCGCGTCTTCCGCCCGCGTCCGCGCCGCCGCCGTTGGCGCATCTTCCGCGAGCGGCACGTCTATCGCATCGTCGGTGAGCCGGCGATGGCGCTCCTCGCCGAGCGCTCGGAGGCCGACGAGCACGCACGCGAGCGCCTGCAGGACTGGCTCGAGGAGTCGGGCGTCATCCGCGCACTCAAGGCAGCCGGCGCCAAGAACGGCACCACCGTGGAGGCCTTCGGCGTGCCACTGGTGCTCGACTGGACGGCCAGCGACTTCGACGACCTCGACGACGACGCCGAGTACGAGGATTCCGACGAGGGTGCCGGCTTCGGCGAGTAGCACGGCGCGAGCCGCGTTCGGCACGCCCGGGCAGCCCACGATTCGACTTCGCGGTAGATTGCAGCGCATGACGACGAGCATCCAGGCGAACCTCAGGCAGGCCGAGCACGTCCGCGAGGCGGCACGCACGCTCGGCACCTCGACCCGTGCCCAGCGCGACGAGGCGCTCCGTGCGTTCGCCGCGAACCTCCGCCGCGACGCCGCCGAGATCCTCGCCGTCAACGCGGCCGAGGTCGCGCGCGTGCGCGAGACCGGTTCGATGTCGGCCGTGCTCCTCGACCGGCTCATCCTCGACGAGCCACGGCTCGAAGACATCGCGGTCGCCGTCGACGCCATCGCCGACCTCGATGACCCGCTGGGGCTGACGCTCGAGGAGCGCACGCTCCCGAACGGCCTCGAACTGCGCAAGCTGAGCGTGCCGTTCGGCGTGATCTGCGTCGTCTACGAAGCCCGTGCCAACGTCACCGCCGACGCTGCCGCTATCGCGATCAAGACCGGCAACGGCATCGTGCTGCGTGGCTCGAGCCAGGCCGTCGAGACGGGACGTGCGCTGCTCGAACGCCTGACGCTGGCCCTCGAGGCCGCCGGCATCAGCCGCGACGTGGTCTGGAACTTCCCCGCCGACGACCGTGAGGCCTTCCGCGAGCTGATCGCGACCGAGGGCTCGCTCGACCTGCTCATCCCACGCGGGGGCGAGGGCCTCAAGAAGTTCCTGTTCGAGCACGCCCGCGTGCCGATCCTCGCGGCGGCGGGCGGCAACTGCCACGTGTTCGTCGACGAGAGCGCGCACAAGGACATGGCGCGCGACATCCTGCTCAACGCCAAGACCCAGCGGCCCGGCGTGTGCAACGCCGCCGAGACGTTGCTGGTGCACGAGAACCGCGCGCACGACCTGCTGCCGTACCTGATCGCGCACCTCGAGAACAAGGGCGTCAAGGTGCACACCGACGAGGCGTCGTTCGGCACCGAGTTCCTCGACATGGAGATCTCGGTGACCACCGTCGCGAACGTCGAGGAGGCGATCGCGCACATCAACCGCTACGGCACGGGTCACTCCGAGGCGATCGTGACCGACGACCCCGCGAGCGCCGCCGCCTTCGAGCGGGGGGTCGACGCGGCAGTGGTCTACGTCAACGCCTCGACGCGCTTCACCGACGGCGGCGTGTTCGGACTCGGCGCCGAGGTCGGCATCTCCACGAACAAGCTGCACGCGCGCGGGCCGATGGGGTTGAAGGAGCTGACCACGACGAAGTACCTCGTGCGCGGCGACGGCCAGGTGCGCTGACGTGACCATCGACCTGCCGCCGCGTGACGGCATCTACCGGCTGGGCGTCTTCGGCAGCATGATGAACCCGCCGCACCTCGGCCACCACGCGCTCGTCGATGCGGTGCACGAAGCACTCGACCTGCACCGCGTGATGGTCGTGCCGTCGGGGATCCCGCCGCACCGCCGCCCGCCGCAGGTGTCGCCGCGAGCGCGCCTCACGATGGCGGTGCGCGCGTTCGCCGACCTCGACCACGTCGTCGTCTCCGACACGGAGGTCGATCGTGGCGAGTCGGGCGAGGTCGGCTACATGGTCGACACCGTCGACGAGGCGATCGAGATTCCCTCGCTGCTCGGCTACGACGACCTCGTCGTCGACGTGGCGCTCATCGTGGGCGCCGACCAGGTGGCAACCTTGCCGAGCTGGCACCACTGGAGTGAGCTGGCCACCCGGGTTCGCGTCGCGGTGGTGGCCCGGCCCGAACAGCTCGACGATGCCGCCTTCGGCGAACACGTGGTCGCGCTGCGCGCGGGCGGTGCGACCATCGACGTGGTCGACATGGCGCCGGTCGCGATCTCCTCGACCCTCGTCCGTGAGGCGGCCGCGCGTGGCGACAGCTCCGCCGTGGCGAGCATGGTGCCCGCCGCGATCGTCGACGACGTGCTGCGCCTGTACGGCCCCGCAACGCAGGAGTAGGCGACAGGTTCGGGCCGAATTGCAGGGTTCGAAGCTCGCGCGGGGGGAACACGAGTCGTATCCAACCTGCGCCGCTGCCGCAGTTCGCGGCGCAGACCCGTACAATGGGGGCGTATGACGAACCTGGATACCACCGCGATGGCACGAGCCATGGCCCACAGTGCACTCGAGAAGCTCGCGACGAACATTCGTCTCGTCGACTTGCGCGAGGTCGTGAGCTACACCGACTACTTCGTGATCTGCACGGCTGCGAACACGCGCCAGACGAAGGCGATCTCCGATCACATCGTCGAGCAGATGAAGGATCAGGGCTACCACAAGCCTCGTCGTCGGGAACAGGACATCGACGGCGCATGGCTGCTGCTCGACTACGTCGACGTGGTGCTGCACGTCTTCACGCCCGAGGCGCGCGAGTTCTACCGACTCGAATCACTCTGGGGCCAGGTGCCGCAGGAGAAGATCACCGAATCGGGTGCCGCCGAGCCGGTTGCCGCGACCGCCGGTGAGACGCACGAGCAGCAGGACACTTCCGACGCGTCGGAAGTCTCCTCACCCGCACAGGCGTAGCAGCGGGTTCGTGAACTTGGGTGGCAGCGCGACGCGCGCTGCGCTACACTTTCACCGTTCCTTGGGGCTATAGCTCAGCTGGGAGAGCGCCTCGCTGGCAGCGAGGAGGTCGTCGGTTCGATCCCGTCTAGCTCCATGACAACGAAGGACCCTCGCCTTGCGGCGGGGGTCCTTCGTTGTCATGGAGGAGGGCGCACTGCGTGCGCCCTCGGCGCGCCTCGCTCCTCGCCGTGGTCATGCGCTGCGCGCGCGACCACGCCTTCGTC
>JAOPYW010000146.1 GCA_025964405.1 Thermoleophilia bacterium
CGGATCGTTTGGACGGTGCCGGTCAGTGGAGTGCGGGACAAGCGCTCCCTGTGCCTCAAAGATACGACGCACCCACACCAGCCGGATCGGTGCAATTACCTACGTTAGGTAGGTACGTAGGTAGGTGTCTGGATCGCGCATGCGAACTGCCTGCGCAGCGGCATGTTCTGCCCCTCGCGTACCTGCGCTCGCGGCTCGCTACCGAACATATGTTCGGGTATTTCTTGGTGGTGCGGGTATCATGCCGACATGGCTGAAGAAATCGTGGTCCGCGGCGCGCGGGAGCATAACCTCAAGAACGTCTCGGTCACGCTTCCGCGTAACCGGCTCATCTGCATCACGGGCCTGTCGGGCTCGGGCAAGTCGAGCCTGGCATTCGACACCATCTACGCGGAGGGCCAGCGCCGGTACGTCGAGTCGCTGAGCGCATACGCGCGCCAGTTCCTCGGGCAGATGGAGAAGCCCGACGTCGACACGATCGAGGGCCTCTCGCCGGCGATCTCGATCGACCAGAAGACGACGAGCCGCAACCCGCGCTCGACGGTGGGCACGGTCACCGAGGTCTACGACTACCTGCGCCTGCTGTTCGCGCGGGTTGGCCATCCGCACTGCCCGACGTGTGGCGAGGAGATCGGCGCGCAGTCGATCGAGCAGATCCTCGACACCATCGAGACCTACGGCGAGGGCACGCGCCTGATGGTGCTCGCACCGCTCGTGCGACGCCGCAAGGGCGAGTTCGGCAAGCTGTTCGAGGAGGTGCGACGCGACGGCTTCAGCCGGGTGCGGGTCGACGGTGAGGTCAAGAACCTCAACGACGAGGACATCGTGCTCGACAAGAAGTACATGCACGACATCGACGTCGTCGTCGATCGCGTGTCGATCAAGGATGGTTCGCGCCGGCGCCTCGCTGACTCGGTCGAGACCGCCCTGCGCCTGGCCGACGGCACCTGCGTCGTCGAGACCGTGCCGCGCGAGGGGGAGGGCAAGCCCCAGGAGCAGATGTTTTCCGAGAAGTTCGCCTGCCCCAACGGCCACGGGTCGATTCCGGAACTCGAGCCGCGCATCTTCTCCTTCAACAATCCCCACGGCGCCTGTGCCCAGTGCACGGGCCTCGGGTACCAGCGCGAGGTCGACCCCGACCTGATCGTCGCCGACGCCGACCTGTCGATCGACGAGGGTGCACTCGCCCCTGGCACGGTCAGCGGCGGGTACTACCAGAACCTCATCCAGGCGGTGTGCGAGCACTGGGAAGTGCCGACTGACATCCCGTGGCGCGAGCTGGAGGAGTGGCAGCAGGACATGTTCCTCTGGGGCACCCCGGAGGGCGAGCGGGTTCCGGTGACCTACCGCAACCGTCGTGGTCGCACCCGCACCTACCGCATGAAGTTCGAGGGGTTCGTCAACCACTTCGCGCGTCGATACAACGACACCGAGAGCGAGATGGTGCGCGACGGCATCGAGCGCTTCATGCGCGACAGCCCGTGCGACAAGTGCAAGGGCAAGCGCCTGCGACCCGAGAGCCTCGCGGTGACGATCGGTGACACCAACATCGCCGAGCTCTCCAGCTACGACGTGGCCACCGCCGTCGCGTGGCTCGAAGACATGGTGCTGAGCGACCAGGAGCAGATGATCGCGCGCCGCATCGTGCGCGAGATCAAGGAGCGGCTCAAGTTCCTCGACGACGTCGGGGTGGGCTACCTCGGGCTCGACCGTTCGGCGCGCACGCTCTCCGGCGGCGAGGCCCAGCGCATCCGCCTGGCGACCCAGATCGGCTCGAGTCTCGTGGGTGTGCTCTACATCCTCGACGAACCGTCGATCGGCCTGCACCAGCGTGACAACGGCAAGCTGCTGACGACCCTGCGGCGCCTGCGCGACCTCGGCAACACCGTGATCGTGGTCGAGCACGACGAGGAGACCATGCGCGAGAGCGACTACCTCGTCGACATCGGTCCCGGAGCGGGCGAGCACGGTGGCGAGATCATCGCGTTCGGTACCTCGGAGGAGGTCATCGCCAATCCCAACTCCGTGACGGGCAAGTACCTCTCGGGGGAGAAGGGCGTCGCAATTCCGGAGCGGCTCGTCGAAGACAAGGGCTGGCTGACCGTGCGCGGCGCCGTCGAGAACAACCTCCAGGATGTCGACGTGTCGATCCCCGTGGGGCGCATCACCTGTGTCACCGGCGTGTCGGGTTCGGGCAAGTCGTCGCTCGTCAACGAGATCATCTACAAGGCTGCGGCGACCAAGCTCAACCGCGCCCGCATGCGTGCGGGGGCCCACAAGTCGATCGAGGGGCTCGACCACTTCGACAAGGTGATCGAGGTCGACCAGGCGCCGATCGGGCGCACGCCGCGCTCGAACCCGGCGACCTACACCGGGCTCTTCGACCACATCCGCACGCTCTACGCGAAGGTGCCCGAGGCACGCATGCGCGGCTACAAGGCCGGACGCTTCTCCTTCAACGTCAAGGGTGGCCGCTGCGAGACCTGCAAGGGCGACGGCAACATCAAGATCGAGATGCACTTCCTGCCCGACGTCTATGTTCCCTGCGAGGTCTGTGACGGCAAGCGTTACAACTCCGAGACGCTCGAGGTGCGCTACAACGGCAAGTCGATCGCCGACGTGCTGCAGATGTCGGTCGAGGATGCGCTCGCCTTCTTCCAGAAGATCCCGACGCTCGCCCGCCGACTGCAGACCCTGTCGGACGTCGGCCTCGACTACATCCGCCTGGGCCAGGCCGCGACCACGCTCTCGGGTGGCGAGGCCCAGCGCGTCAAGCTCGCGACCGAGCTCGCGAAGGTGCAGACCGGACGCACGCTCTACATCCTCGACGAGCCCACGACCGGCCTGCACTTCGCCGACATCGAGAAGCTGCTCGAGGTCGTGCTGAGCCTGCGGGACAAGGGCAACACGGTGCTCATCATCGAGCACAACCTCGACGTCATCAAGAGCTCCGACTACCTCATCGACATGGGTCCCGAAGGTGGACGCGGCGGCGGCACCGTGCTCGCGGTGGGCACGCCCGAGCAGGTGGCCTCGGTTCCGGAATCGTTCACGGGCCAGTACCTGAAGGCGCTCGTGAAGCCCGATGCGGCTGGTGCGAAGAAGACGATCGTCGCGCAGAAGAAGCCGCGCGCGAAGAAGGTCGTCGAGCCCGCCGCGCCGACCAAGAAGCCCGCCGTGAAGAGCGCGCGAACCCGGATGATGGAGAAGCGCGAGAAGGCGAAGTCGGAGGCCTAGCACGCAGAAACGGCCGCCGCGGTGGGGAGCCCGCGACGGCCGAAACTGATGCTGGACGCCGAACGGCCGAGTTCCTCAGCTGAGGATCCTGACCACCTTCATGAACAACGCACCGGAACTGTCTCCGATGAGCTGGATGGTCAGCAGGATGGCGATCGTGATGACGGCGAGCACGGCTGCGTACTCCACCATCGTCTGACCCGCTTCCCCTGCTGGTTCGTCCGCGTCCGATTCATGGTCGCGGTACATGAGTGCTGCTCCGATCGATGATGTTCGGGCATGCATTGAGAACCCGTCGCGGCGCGATCATTTGCAACGAAACGGTCAGCGTTGTGTTGGGGTCGGCGTGTCAGGTTGTGGGGGCGTGGGGGAGCAGGCGCGAATCGACGATCGGCAGCCCACCGACCCGCGTACGCACCACCAGCAGCACGTCGCGGTCGAACACGTCGATCGGCTCGAAGGAGCGTGGGTCGACCGTCGAGACATCCTCGACGTCGAGCTCGGTACCGGCTTCCGCGAGCCGCGCCTCCGTGCGCGCCCGGAGGCGGAACAGTGACCGCTCCCCGCTCGCCACCGCCGCACTGATCGCATCGAGCGCGCGCGGGATGACCGCCGCCGCGTCGCGACCGCTCCCTGCGAGCTGACGGGTCGTGGAGCCGATCGGGAGTCCGTCGGGATCGCGCGGCGTCTCCACCATGCGCACCTCGATGTCGAAGAACAGCTCCCGCGTCACGTCGCGCAGCAGTCGCGCGTGGTCGAAGTGACCGTCGCCCACGTAGACCACGTCGGGATGGATGATGCCGAGCTGCTGCGCGTCGGCCGTCGCGGTCGCCGCGAAGTCGGGCGCGTCGGCCGGCACGATGCGCAGCCGGCCCTGCGGCACGAGTGGTCCGGGCCTGGGTCGCCACAGGAGGTGTGCTCCAGCGCCGGCCGCGATGCGCTCGTCGGAGCTCTCGTGGAACGCCGGCCCGCCCTCGGGGCGCAGGATGGTGCAGATGACGAGGTCGCACTGGGCGTGGGCCGTGCGCAGGAGCGCCGCGTGTCCGTCGTGGAGGTCACCACGGGTGGGCACGAGCCCCACCCGATCACCACGGTCACGCGCCACGCGCACCTGGTGCTGGAGCTCCTCGAGCGTGACGAGGGTACGCACTAGTGATCGCCCGGCCCGTGCACGTCGTGCTGCATGGCGTCGGCCAGCGCCGACGAGAGGCGGTGCGCCGTATCCATGTCGATCTGTCCCGATCCGAAGGCGCGCTGCACGGCGTCGGCCAGGCCCGCCCGGAACAGCGCCTGGTGCTGGGGTGCGTGCGTGCGCACGGCGATCACCTGCCGCGTGAGCGCGGCCACGTCGCCCCGCGCGATCGGTCCGGCACACTCGGCGCCTGCGCCGACACGCAACGCGCGGTCGACGGCGCTCGCGGCCAGCTTGCCGTAGACCGACTGCGCCACCTGGGGGTGGATGTCGGCCTCGCGTGCGAGGTCGTCGGTCATGGCCAGCAGCGTCGTCGTGAGGTTGGCTGCGGTGGCGCAGGCCGCCGCATGCAGGGGCCAGGAGGCATCGTCGAGCAGGAACGGCACGAGGTCGAGGGCGTGCGCGAGGGCGTGTGCGAAGGCGCTCGCGGCGTCATCCTCGGCGCCGATCGCCGCGCCGAACCCGGCAAGCGGCGGCAGCTCCCCCTCGATCGTGGTGACGGTCGCGGCGGGGTGCATGATGCAGACCGTATGGCCGGCCGCGGCGAGGGCGTCGAAGGCCCGGATACCGCCACCCGCACTGGTGCCCACGATGCGCAGGCGCAGCGGTGACGAGTCGGGGGAGCGCTGCGCGAGGCGGGCCACGACGGATGCCACGGCGTCGTCGGGCACGCAGATGATGACCGCGTCGACCTGCTCCGCGACCTGGAGGGGATCCTCGTGGGAGGGGACGCCGAGCTGCTGCGTGGCACGTTCGCGGCCCTCGATCGATCGGCTCGACACGTGCACGATCTCGAAGCCCTCGCGTCGCAGGGCGTGACCGATCGCCAGCCCCAGTCGGCCGGCGCCGATGATGCCGAACGTCAATGGGCCGAGTTCGAGGTCAGTCACCCGGTCAGCATAGTGGGACCCCGCGACACAGCGCTGTCGGTTCGCGGTCGGATCGCCCGGGCCTGCAGGTCCTTCGGTCACGAGCTAATGCCAGTGTCCGGATAGGCCGATGGAGACGCATGCCCACTGCGAGACGATGGCTTAGCCGCGTCGCGAGCAGCGTCGCCGTGCTCGCCTGCTTCGTCGTGCTCGCATGTTGGCCCGCGTCCGCGCGCGCGGCGACCTTCATCGATGTCACGGGCTGCCCTGCGGGCGCCCTCTCGTTCGGATCCCTGGCAC
This sequence comes from Thermoleophilia bacterium, assembly GCA_025964405.1. GTDB lineage: Bacteria > Actinomycetota > Thermoleophilia > Gaiellales > SKUG01 > JAGQUL01. The sequence continues at coordinate 5,599 of JAOPYW010000146.1, forward strand.
CGCCGTTCGCGGTGCTCTCGGCCCAGCCATGCGCCGTCGGCTTCGGCGACACGACCGGTCAGGCGCGCCTCGACCTCGTGCAGCAGGATGGGACGGGCGCCGCGATGCCCGGCTTCGCCGACTACGGAGGCGGCGCGACGTGGAACACCGGGAGCAATGCCTTCGGGGCGTGCCTCGAATCGACGGCCGGTGGTCTCGCTGCAGGCTGGACGGTCGACGGCGGTGGGTCCTGCACGGCGAGCGACTCCGATCCGTGGAACGGGGTACCCACCGCCTCCGGTGCCGCGTCGCTGATAGCGACGAGCAACTTCGGGGCGACCGACGCGGTCGCCCGGGTGCGCTTCGGGCTGCGCGGGGGAGCATCCATGACGACCGGTGCCTACGCGGCCCCCCTCACGATCGCGGTGGCCTCGTTCGCGGTCAACACGCCGCCAGCGGCACCGACCCTTGTCTCGCCGGCCGACGGCGCGCGCACCGCCAGCGCACCCACCTTCACGGCAACCTTCCAGGACCCGGATGCCGCCGACACCGGTACGGTCGGGTTCGAGTTGTGCGCCTCGGCGGTCGCGCCCACGCCCGCGCAGACCTGCGTCGCCGCCGGCGGCACCGTCTCCGCAAGCGGTTCGAGTTCGACGGTGGCCGTCGGAGCGAACGGCTCCTGGACCCCGGGAAGCCTGGCGCGCGGCAGCTACTTCTGGCGGGCTCGCGGCACCGACGCGGCCGCACTCACCGGGCCGTGGACCGCGACGCGCACGCACATGGTCGACACGGCCCCCTCGACCTCGACGCTCGTCGCCCCCGCGAACGGCGTACGCATCGCGAGCATGACCCCGACCCTTCAGGGCCGTTTCCTCGACGTCGACGCGGGTGACTCCGGTCGTGTCGAATTCGAGCTGTGCACCGACGCGGCCTGCGCGACGGTGGTGCAGTCGGGTTCTTCGCCCGCCGGTCTTGCCACCGGCGCCACGGGCTCGTGGACGGTCGCCTCGTTGACCACCGGCACGACCTACTACTGGCGGGCGCGTGGCACCGACGTGCTGGGGGTCTCGGGGTCGTGGAGCGCGACGCGCTCACTCCCGATCGACGCGTTGCCAGGTGCTCCGACCCACGTGTCGCCAGCCGACAGCACGGTGGTCACGACCACGACCCCCAACCTCATCGCGACCTTCCTCGACGCCGACGCGGGCGACAGTGGCACCGTGACCTTCCAGGTCTGCAGCGTCGCCGACTGTTCGGCGACGGTCGGGAGCGGTGTGTCGTCTGCCGGCATCGGTGCGGGCAGCAACGGCGCCTGGACCGTCTCGCCGGCCCTGTCGGTGGCGACGACCTACTGGTGGCGTGCGCGCGGAACCGACTCGCTGGGCGCCGTCGGTTCGTGGTCGACGCCGACCGCGTTCGCGGTCAACGCCGCGCCGTCCACTCCGAGTTATGTGCAGCCCGCGAATGCTGCGACGAACATCGTCACGCCACTGCTGCTGACGGCCAACTTCATCGACACGACCCCGTTCGACACCGGCATGGTCCGCTTCCAGATCTGCACGGCATCGTCGTGCGCCGGCGTGGTCGACCAAGGCACGTCGCCGACCGGCCTCACGACGGGCACATCCGGGTCGTGGACCTCCAACGTTGCGCTGTCGTGGTCGACCGTCTACTACTGGCGCGCGCAGAACGAGGACGCCAACGGTCTCACCAGTGCCTGGACTGCTGCTCGCTCGTTCACGACCGCCCCGCAGCCACCGGCGACGATCGCGACGAGCTCAGCGACCGGATCCGCCACCGTGGTCGTCAACAAGCCGGCGGGCGCCACCACCGGCGACCTCGTCATCGCCTACGTCGGCATGGTCGGTGCGGGCTCCTTCACCCCGCCAGCAGGCTGGGGCGGCGTCATAACGTCGGGGTCGGCCCCACGCATCGGCTATACGTCGAAGATCATGACCGGCGCGGAACCGGCGACCTACTCCTTCACCGTGACGACCGGAACGGTGATCATCCTCGGCCTCTACCGACCGGCGACGGGCCCGGCCGCCGTCAGCCTCTCCAATGGCGGCAGCGACGTGAGCGCACCCTACGACGTGACCACCAGTGGACACACGACGACGGCGGGCAAGCTGGCCACGTGGTTCCCCTGCTTCGCCTCGGCCGGCTCCGCGTGGGCCTTCAGCGGCGCGTCCTGGACCAAGGTGACCGAGGCGTCGATGGCGGGCATCTCGTGTGCGCTTGCCACCCACGACAACTACGCGGCCGAGAGCATGGATCCGCTGATCGCGACGCAGGGCGGAGTCGGTACCGGCGGCGGGTTCCGCAGCGGACTGATCCATATCCAATAGCGTGCGCGATAGACTGACGGCATGCCTGTCTACGAGTTCCTCTGCACCGCCTGCGACTCGCGCTACGACGACCTCGTCGGCATCAACGAGTCGCTCACCGACCAGCGCTGCCCCGACTGCGCGTCGACCGAGGTGGAGAAGCTCGTCTCCTCGTTCCGCTCCAAGGTGCAGCAGGGCACGGGCGACTCGATCCTCGTCAACGGTCACCTTCCGGGGCCCTCCAGCCCGGGGAGCTCGCGGGCCGGCGGCTGCTGCGGCGGGTCCTGCGGCGCCTGTTGATGGCTGACCGGCCGGCGCTCGGTGCGCCCGACCGCACCCAGGCTGCGCGCACGTCGCGCACCTCGACGCGCATCCGCGCGAGTGACCTCGCCAGCCTCATCGAGGTCGAGGCGCACGCCTCCGCCTGCACGCTCTGTCGACTGTGCCGTGACCGCACCCAGGTCGTCACCGGATCCGGCCCGACCAATGCCGACGTGCTCGTCGTCACCGAGGCCCCCGGCTACCACGAGGATCGCGCCGGCGAGCACCTCGTCGGCCGCACCGGCGAGCTCTTCGACCACCTCCTTGCGATCGCCGGGCTCCGGCGCCAGCAGGTCTTCCTCACGAGCGTCGTGAAGTGCCGCCCAAACACCGGCCGCACGCCCTTCCCCGACGAGGTCGAGGCCTGCGAGGGCTGGCTCTTCCGCGAGATCTCGCTCGTCAGGCCCCGCGTCATCGTCACCCTCGGAGCGCTCGCGCTCAGGCTCGTCACGGGCAAGGGGGAGCGGCTCGCCGACGTGCACGGCACGCTGCTCAACGCCCAGGTGCGCGGCCGCGACGTGCTCGTGTGGCCGCTCATGCACCCGGCCGCGGCGGTGCACGCCGCCCGCCTCAAGAGCCAGCTGCAGGTGGACGCGCGTGGCCTCGGCGCACTTCTCGCCGGCACACGCTCGGTCGCGGGTGAGGCCGCCCTCGCCGCCGCCCGGCCCGGCTCGGGGCAGCACGCCTTCGACCCGAGCACGGGAGAGGTGCTCGAGCCCGTGCGCGCGGCCGGCGACCTCGACCACCCGCCCGCCGTCGCGCCGAACCCCGCCCACGCGCCTGCGGCCAGCTCCCCCGAGACCGACCCCGCCGGCGGCGACAGCCAGCTGAGCATGTTCGACGCATGATCGCCGTCACCCTCACCGACCTGCACGCCACCGAGGCCCTCGCCCAGACGCTCGCCCCCCTGCTCGCCGAGGGCGACGTCGTCGAACTCGTGGGCGACATCGGCGCCGGCAAGACCACGTTCACGGGCGCGCTCGCCCGCGCGCTCGGCGGCACCGAGCCGGTGCGAAGCCCGACCTACACGATCGCGCACCGCTACGAACTGCCGGCCGAGGCCCCCGCGAGCTTCCTCGCGCACCTCGACTGCTACCGCCAGCGCGGCGTGCTCGACGACGCCGCCTGGGGCGACCTCGAGCCCTACTTCGAAGGGGGCGTGGCGTGCGTGGAGTGGCCGGCCCCGATCCGCCCGTGGCTGGCCGACCGCCGCACCTGGCGCGTGCTGCTCGACGCCGCTTCGCTGGGCTCCCGCGTGGCCCGGGTGCAGCTGCCCGCACACGGGGTTGAGGCATCGGTATTCTTCGGCGGCCTCATGCGGTCGAGTGGGCTCCGATGATGCGAGCGAACGCGTAGAATCACGGGCATGACAGTGCTCTGCCTCGATACTGCGTCACGCGTCGTGCTGGCCGCCCTGGTCGACCCCGCGACGGGTTCGTTCACGGGGGCCGTGAGCACCGGACGCGCGCAGGGCGTGCTCGAACTCGTCGACGGCCTCGTCGGTGCGGGGGAGCGCGCGGCGATCGAGGCCATCGTCGTCGGCACGGGACCGGGCGGGTTCACCGGCCTGCGCGTCGGTGTCGCGACGGCCCGCGGGCTCGCCGAGGCACTGGGGGTGCCGCTCTACGGTGTCGACTCCCTGCTGGTGCTGGCCGCCGCTACCGCCACCGCCCACGTGGGGGAGCGCGTGTGGGGTGCGATCGACGCGCGCCGCGGTGAGTACTTCGTGCAGCCGTTCACCGCCGACGTCGCGGGGCGCGTCATGGCGCTCGAGCCGGCGCGCGCGATTCCGGCTGCCGACCTCGACGCGCTCGAGGGCGTGACGGTCTCCGACGACCACGAGGGCGTGCTCGCGTCGCTCGCGATCGCCGCGTTGCAGGCGTTCGATGCGGGCCAGGCCGCGCCGGAGGAGGAGCGCGCGGGTGACCCGCTGACGGTGCTCCCCGACTACGTGCGCGGGCCGGATGCCGAACCTGCTCGCATCGACGTGCGCATCGACGTGCTGCAGGCTGGCGACCTCGGCGCGCTCGACGTCATCGAACGCCGCTGCTTCCCGCATCCGTGGAGCATGGCGATGTACGCCGAGGAGCTGCGCCGCGGCCCGGATGATGGCGTGCACCTCGCCGCGCGCGACCACAGCCATGACGGGCGCCTGGTCGGTGCCGCACTCGCGGCGCGCATCGGCGACAGCTGGCACGTCATGAACGTGCTGGTCGACCCGTCGACCAGGCGCCGCGGCATCGCGGCCCGCCTCGTCGAGGAGCTGCTCCGCCAGACGAGCGAGCTCGGCGTCGACGAGGGCTGGACCCTCGAGGTGCGCACGGGCAACGCGGGCGCCATCGCCCTGTACGAACGCCTGGGATTCGTGAACCGCGGCACGCGCCGCGGGTACTACACCGACACGGGCGAGGACGCCCTGGTCATGTGGCGCAACCCCGAACACGTGGGAGCCGTCGCCGCGGCCGCCACCCCGACCGAGAGCGTGACCCCGTCGTGACCGGTGCACCCCACAACCGCCTCGTGCTCGCCATCGAGAGCTCGTGCGACGAGACGGCGGCGGCCGTGCTGCGTGGGCGTGAGGTGCTCGGCGACGTGATCGCCTCGCAGGCCGAGCTGCACGAGCGGTTCGGGGGCGTGGTGCCGGAGATCGCGTCACGTCGCCACCTCGAGCTGCTCGACGTCGTCGTGCGCGAGGCACTCGACCAGGCCGGCATCACCGACCTGACCGAACTCGACGCGATCGCGGTGACGCGCGGACCCGGCCTCGTCGGGGCGCTGCTCGTGGGCGTGGCCGGCGCCAAGGCGCGCAGCTGGGCGAGCGGGGTGCCGCTCATCGCCGTCGACCACCTGATGGGGCACGTGGCGAGTGCGCTGCTGGATCCGGAGGCGGCGCTCGAGCCGCCCTTCCTGTGCCTGCTCGCGAGCGGGGGCCACACGCTGGTGCTCGATGTCGACGCGGGCCTGCGCGTCACGCTGCTCGGCTCGACGCGCGACGATGCAGCCGGAGAGGCGTTCGACAAGGGTGCACGCCTGCTCGGCCTGCAGATGCCCGGCGGGCCGAACCTCGCGGCGCTCGCAGCCACGGGTGATCCGGGCGTGGTGCGATTCACGCCGGCGATGGTGCACCACGAAGGTTTCGACACGTCGTTCTCGGGGCTCAAGACCGCGCTGTCGGTGGCCGTGCGCGAGCGGGCGGTGCGCGGTGAGGGCTTCTCCGACGCCGACCTCGCGGCGGGGTACGAGGTCGCGATCGTCGCGACCCTCACCGGGGCCGTGCGCAAGCTCCTCAAGGCGCGTGGGGCGGGGTCGGGGCACCCCGACGCGCGCACCACGCTCGCGGTCGTCGGCGGGGTTGCAGCCAACACCCGGCTGCGCGCTGAAATGACGCAGATCAGCGAGCAGTTCGGGATGCGAACCGTCGCCACGCCCCTTCGGTGGTGCGGCGACAACGCCGCTATGATCGCGGCTGCGGCGCAATTCTATCCCGAGCAGGCGCCCGACATTGCTCGGTCGCTCGATGCGTACGCGACAAGTCCCCTCTTCAGTCACCGAGAATTGGTGCCGAACTGAACCATGATGCGTCCTCGGCCGACATCCACACGCACCGCCCGCGCGCGCTCCCCGCGCAGCGCAGCCCTGCGCCCCGTGTTCGGGGCC
>JAOPYW010000154.1 GCA_025964405.1 Thermoleophilia bacterium
TCCCTGAGCGGACCGAGGGCCTCCTCGTCGACGAACCCCGCGACGACTACCATCGTGATGCCCGAGCCGTATGTATCACTTGCCGACTGACCGTAGAGCGCGGTGTACTCGGCCGCCTGCTCGGCTATCGGCGTGCGGTGCGGTTGGTACACGATGTTGTCTGCCAGGACCGCTTCGCCGTCTTGCGTCGTCAGAGTGGTCGACGACAGCGGATCACCGCCGGAGAGAACATCCGCTGGCGGGCGGATGCCCCGGTACTCCAAGGGCTTAAGCCCGGCCAGCTCCAGCTTCGGAACGAGTTCCTCTATCGCTGTCGGTAGTTCAAGGATCAGAAGCGTCGTCGCCGCCCCGCTCATTCGGTCGACAGACCTGCCCCGACCGGCATATGCGCTCATCGAATGCTCCGTATCCACGGCCGGTATGGTGATGCTGTTTGCCACCGCAGCGGCAGCACGGTTGTTGTCTTCGAGAAGCTGCGGTGGAGCAGCGTGAGCTATTGCAGGGAGGAACACACTCCACATCACACCTAGGGCAGCGCATCTCGCCAGAAGCATCATTGAACCTCCCGCTGCTCACCGAGCTCGTCATGCTCCGTGTCCGAACGGGGAACCGCGTTAGCCCAGGCGCGGCTGCGACGCCGTCTGCGACGAGCTCGGAGGTTGGCACACGAGAACACGCCGACGATCAGCACGATGGTAACGGTCGTTATGGTGCCGTCCAACCACACCCGCGTGTCGCCCTCAATCGGTCGCGACCAGTTGAGCCCCGAGAACGGCGCGCCAATATTGGGCTGATTGCGAGCGATGCAATCGCGCGCAGGAGCCCAATCATACGCCAAGCAATTGTCTCGACGCCCCGCACCTATGCGAGATACCCGATTGATCCAGCAAAGGACGCCCCAGATGATGATCCACGCTGCCCACAGCGGCCAAGTCCTCAGACGGAGGAGCATCTCCCGTCGTTGTCGTTGGCTGAGTTCGCCCGCCCCTTCGATCTCCCGTCGACTGACCGCGTACTGAAAGAGCGCTAACAGCGCAGTCGTTGCAGTGACGGCGCCGAACATCCAGTACCACTCGCTGGTTTCAAGGGGGATACTGAATGACAGGCCCCGTGTCGGCGCGCTCCACGATGGACGAGGAGCATCGGCGCATCGGTCAACGACTACGCTTTGCGGGTCGTCGACACAATCGTGCTGGACGGAGACTCCGACGAGCGAGACCCAGCTCAGCCAGATAACGACGGTAGCAACGACTAAAAGTGAAAGAGCGAGATGCCACGGGCGGATTCGCATGCTAGTACGCACCTCGCACGCGAAGGGCGATGGCCGGCATGCAGCGGATGCCCTGGCAGATCATGCTCCCCCTTCGCCGACGCCGCCAGGTATGTCGCCGTCACAGTCTCGATCAATAATGTCCCACGGATATTCGGTCGCACCCGGATGCATGGCGACGGCCTCGCCAGGCAGGGAAACCACTATCGGCAATATCATTGGACAGCTAAAGCATTAAATGCGCAAGCCCGCCCGGAGTGCCACGCAGCGATCGATGCGCGCCTCGTGACCGTGCGCGGCTGACCCCGCCCGCTGCAACTGAACCTCCCCCTGGCTCGATACATCGGTAGGGGAATCTCCGGGGGGAGCTCGATCGTCGTGCCAGCAGTCGGACCAAGCATGGGTGGAGCCGTGGAGCGGCTCGTGGCCGCGCAGGTCGGCCGTGTCGTGCTCGATTCCAGCTCGGCGCGCACCATGGTGGGAAGCGCCATGAGTGACGCCAAGGGCACCCTCTTCATGGAGATGCACGGTTTTCGCGGCTCGCGCGCCGAGGGTGCACTCGGCCGGTTCCTGCGCCATGGCGGCAAGCTCGAGGTGCTCGCCTCCGACAAGGTCGTCGCCGACGACCTGCTCCGGGCCAACGCGTATCGCGACCTGCCGACCGGGGCGCTCGACCACGCCGCTGAAGGCGCTGACGCGGTCGCGCAGGGGCGCATCCGGTTCGTGCCGTACGAGCACTACCAGCACTCGAAGATGATCGGTTCGACCAGGGGCGGCGCGGGCGGCAGGCCCACCGTGCTCATGAACAACGTCAAGGTCGGCGACATGTCATCGAGCCGCCCCGACATCGCCGTCGAGCTGACCGGCAGGTCGGCCGACGCGGCGCTCGACGTCATCCGCACCACGATCCGCGGTGGCTCGCCCGCGCGCCTCGCGCGCAAGCTGGACGCCGCGCGCGCCGTGGGCGTGCTCTGGAACGATCCGCGCGCCGGCCGCACGCACCTCGCCGACGCGATGCATGCGCTGCCCGACCAGGCCCGCGAATCGCTCATGGTCGTCTCCAAGGGCATCGACAGCGACGCCTTCGCCCACTCGCTCGTAGCGGCCCGACAGCGCGGCGTACGCGTCGGTGTCTCCGTGGCTGACATCTCGCGATCAAGCGCCAAGATCCTGCGCGAGGGCGAGGTGCCGACCTACCTGCACGCGCCGCGCGCCGAAAAGACCCGTATCAACCTCATGATCGCCGACGGCGAGGTGGGTATCGCCTCCACGGCCTACGAGTGGGACCGCATGCTCGCCGAGTCGGCCGACGGCATCTACCCTCGCGAGAGCGGCGTCGTGCTCGACCGGGCTGCGATCGCGCAGCTGCACGACCCGATGCTGAAGAGCCACGACACGTCGCTCGCGCTGCGCCTGCTCGATGATCCGGAGCCGGCCCTCACGAGCCACATCACGCCCGGCAGCATGTACCAGCCGGGTGGCTGGTCACCGCTGTCGCTCGTCGACTCACACGCCATGGGCGACAGCCGGCTCGTGCGCGCGCTCGAATAACGGGCGCCACGCACGAACCGTCGTCACCTGACCTCAGCTGGTGAGGCGACTCACCATGAGCTCCTTGCCCTGCTCCGCGCCCCGGCGGCTCGCTCGCTGCGCGCGCCCGAAGAACTCCGCGAGTTCGACGTCGCCGTTCGCTTCCGCATCCTCGATGCACTGGTCCATCTTGAGTGCGTTGTGGAGGCACTGCTCCACGAACCAGATGATGTCGTACGTCGCGTCAGCGGTGCCCGTCGTCGAGCCCGCGTCCTGTGTGTCGGTGGCCATGCCCTGCTCCTTCGTTCGTCATGTCGTCGAACGAGAGCGTCCCCCGCCGACCTCGCAGAAAACGGTGGAGCGGTCGGTTCGCCCCTCCTCGGAGCGCCGACTGACGGAGGTGATTCACCTTTGTGCACCGTCGCGCCTCAGCTCGAGGCGAGCTCCCACGCCCGCGCGAAGACGCCGTCGAGCATGGGCTCGGTGAGCTTGCCGGTGAACGTGTTCTGCTGGCTCGGGTGGTAGCTGCAGAGGATCGTCAGGCGCGGGGTCACGACCTCCACCCCGTGTCCGAACTTCGGCCGAGGCTTGGGGAGCTGGTCGCCGAACGCGGCCAGGGCGTTCCAGAGCGTGTGGTAGCCGATCTGGCCGAGGCACACCGCCACGCGCAGCGTCGGTTCGAGCAGCTCGAGCTCGCGCAGGAGCCACGGCCTGCACGTCGCCAGCTCGTCGGGCGTCGGCTTGTTGGCAGGTGGTGCGCAGCGCGCGGCAGCGGTGATCCAGGCGTTCGTCAGCTCGAGCCCGTCGTCGCGACTGACGCTCGTGGGCTGGTTCGCGAAGCCGGCGCGATACATCGCTCGGTAGAGCCAGTCACCCGAGCGGTCGCCCGTGAACATGCGCCCGGTTCGATTCGCGCCGTGCGCCGCTGGTGCGAGCCCGACGACGACCGCTCCCGCGCGCGGGTCGCCGAAGCCGGGAGCCGGCCGCCCCCAGTACTCCTCCCCCACGAACGACGCACGCTTCTCGAACGCCACGAGCTCCCGCCACGCCACCAGCCGCGGGCAGGCGAAGCAATTCACGGCGTGACCGTTGAGCTCGGCGAGCGAGCTACAGGTCGGCGCGACGGTGGCGGGGTCTACGACGTGATCCACGCCAGGTTCCTACCCGCTCGCACACCGGACGGTGAAACGGGTTCCCTCCGCTGGTCGAAGTACGGGTAGCGAGCGGTGACGGGGGTCGCCGCGCTCGGCAGGGGGAAGACCGTGGATCTCAAGGCTGGAATCATCGTGGGCGCATCCGTGATCGGTGCGCTCGGCGCCGCCGCCGCCGGCATCGGCATCACGCACGCCCTGTCGAACCGACAGCAGTCGACCGACGAGATCATCGACGACCAGTTCGGCTGGCTGCACACCGGGAGCGAGGGCGTGTCGATCGCCGATGCGGGACACGTCGAGTGGTCTGCGAAGTCGAACCCGGCCTACGAAGGCTATGCCGACATGACGGGCGTCCTCACGCGGATCGACTCACACGAGGGCTCGGGCGCGCGCTCCGCCTACCGCGCCGGCGTCGACATTCGCGGCGACGGTCGTGTCACCCAGAACGAGGTGCGGGTCTTCGTCAACTCCTTCGACACCGACGGCGCGAAGGGACTCGCTCCTGACGAGCGCGCGGCGATGGGTGTGAACCGCGGCCGCACGGAAGTCGTCACCGGAAAGCGCACCTGACGAGCGATCGGCCAGTGGCGATCACGGTCGTCGACCGGGGAGACAAGCCGGACAAGCGTGCCGCCGTCTCATGAGACGAGGCCGCGCTCGAGCACAGCACGGGCGTAGGCCATCCAGTTGGGAAAACGCCGATGCGACCTAGGTGGTATCGCGACGGTCGCGTATTCCAGTGACGGCGCCGTACTGCCTTCGATACGCACCACGCGGCTCAGCTCTCCCAGGTCCATTTCGGTGATGATGCCTTGCACCGTCACGGACTCGATTCGCCCAGATGTCGCGCCCTGCGCCTCGTCATGTTCGAGGTCATCCTCGCCCGACGACAGCGGGTCGATGATCGGTCCTCGCCAGGCTCGATCGTACCCGCCTGATCCGGAGCCGCGTTGAACTCGGTCGCCGTGAGCCCAGCTGCGCGAACCATGCGCGCAAGCGAGTCCTCTGACACCGACGTGCGAACCTGCAGCGAGGTCAGCGCCGGAATGAAATGGCCGTTGACCATTCCGCCGTGGCGCAGCTGGTATCGGCGCCATTCCGGCTGCGTCATGGTGGGGATCAGGATCGATGCACTCGCGGCTGCGCGCTCCGTCGCGTGGGCCTGTGCGACACAGACGACGAAGAACGTCGCCGCCACAGCCATGCATCTGGTCACCACGAGCCACGGCGTACGGTGACAGTAGTTGCGTCCATGTCGCATCAGCATCACGGAACCCTCCCCCATGTCAGCCCGTGTTGCGCAGCGCCGCGGCGATGCCGGCGATCGAGCGGGCGAGCAGGCGCGCGATCTCAGGGTCCTCCCCACCCGCAGCGCGATGGCGCTGGAGCAGGTCGACCTGGATGATGTTCATCGGGTCGACGTAGGGGTTGCGGAGCCTGATCGAGCGCTGGATGGTCGGCTGCCCGTCGAGCAGTTCGTCGCTCCCCACGATCTGCAGCACCGCATCGACGGTCGCCGCGTGCTCGGCCGAGATCGTCTGCCAGAGGCGATCACGATCGGCACCTGCGGGCACCAGTTCGAGGTAGGCCTCGGCGATCTCCATGCTGGACTTCGCGAGGGTCATCTCGAGGTTCGACACGAGCGCCCGGAAGAACGGCCAGCGGGCCTGCATGTCACGCAGGAGCGCCAGACCGTCATCGGTGGCGGCGAGCGGCCCGAGCGCAGCTCCACAGCCGTACCAGGAGGGCAGGAGCGAGCGGTTCTGGGTCCAGCCGAAGATCCACGGGATGGCGCGCAGGCCCTCGAGGAAGCGGTCGGCGTCGGGACGCTTGGCCGGGCGGGAGCCGACGTTGAGCAGCGCGAGCTCCTCGACCGGCGTGAAACTGCGGAAGAACGGCACGAACGCCGGGTCGCGGTGCACGAGGTAGCGGAATGCCGCCTCTGCCGTGCGCGCCAAGTCGGTCATCGCCGCGCCGTGCTCGGGGAGGATGTCGCGCTCGGCGCCGCCCTCCACGCGCCCGGGCGCCGTCGCGATGAGCGCGCCTGACACCGCCGCCTCGAGGTTGCGGCGCGCGAGCCCGCGCAGCCCGTACTTGAAGGAGATCGTCTCTCCCTGCTCGGTCAGCTTGAGCCGCCCGGGCGGCCACGTCGGGGGCTGCGCGAGAATCGCCTGGTGGGTCGGCCCACCACCGCGCCCGGCGCTGCCGCCGCGCCCGTGGAACACCATCAGGTCGACTCCCGCGCGCTCGGCGATGTCGGCCAGCTCGCGCTGCGCGTTGAAGACGTGCCACTGCGCGGCGAGGTAGCCGCCGTCCTTCGCGCTGTCGGAGTAGCCGACCATCACCTCGAGCCGTCCGCCGCGGCCGACGCGCACGCGCTCCGCGAATCCGGGATGCGCGAGCAGCTCCTCCACGATCTCGGGCGCGGCCTCGAGGTCCTCGATCGTCTCGAACAACGGCACCGGCACGAGGTCGGCGCCCGCCGCGTCGGCGAGCTCGAGCGCGCGCAGCGCATCGGCCGCGCTCGTCGTGCCGCTGATCACGAGCGTGTCGACCGGCGCGTTCGACCCGAAGCGCTCCTGCTCCTCGCGCACGGCGGTGAGCGTGGTGCGCACGCGCTCGCCCCCCTCGGCGAGGTCGCGAGCATGCATCCGCACGTCGAGCTTCGCGACATGGAACCCGAACATGTGCACGCGCCGCCGGAGCGCGGCGAGGCGACCGTCGGCGATGCGCTCACCACGCCCAGCCCGCAGCACCTCGTCGAGCAGGTCGAGGTCGGCGAGCAGCTCCCCCGCGTTGGCATAGGCCGCGTCACCCGACGTGCGCCCCTGCGCCGCAGCGAGCGTGTTGCCGAGCCGCTGCCAGACGAAGCTCAGCTTGCGCCGGTAGGGCTCGCCCTCGTTCTGGTCGCCGATCCGCGTGGCATAGCTGGGGAGCTGTGACTCGTCGCGCGCGATCGACTCCGTGAGGGCGGCTGACACGGGCGCGAGGTGCGACGAGACGCTCAGGCCGCGGGCGAGCTCGCGCACCTCGGTGCGGTAGCGCTCGATGACCAGGGTGCGGGCCTGCGCGAGCGCCTCGTGCACGGTGTCTGGACCGGCGAACGGGTTGCCGTCCTGGTCGCCGCCGATCCACGAACCGAACGCGAGTGGACGTACGTCGGGCGAGAACCCGGGCACGAGCGCGCGGAGGGCGGCGTCGACGCGCGGGCCGTCGTCGAGGAGCACGCGCTCGAAGAACCAGAGGCCGTGGCGGATCTCGTCGCGCACCTTGGGTCGCTGCTCACGCACCTCGTCGGTCTGCCAGAGCGTCGTGATCTCCTCGAGCAGGTCGCGTTCGATCGACGCGCGTGAGCCGGGCGTGAGGTCGGGCTCGTCGAGGCGGCGAAGCAGTTCGGCCATGCGGATCTGCGCGGCGAGCGCCCCGCGGCGGGTGGCCTCGGTGGGGTGCGCGGTGAGCACGAGCTCCACGCGTACCTGCTCGGCGTGGCGGGCGAGTTCGTCACCGTCGATGCCCGCCTCGCGCAGGAGGCGCACCGCGTCGACGAGCGATTCGCGGGGCGTCGCGCCTTCGTGCTCCTTCGCGCGACGACGCCGGATGCGATGCAGCTGCTCGGCGAGGTTGACGAGCTGGAAGTACATCGAGAACGCGCGCAGCACGTCGCCGCGGCGGGCCACGGGCAGGGCCGCGATCACGTCGCGCAGCTCGCCGCGCTCGGCGCTGCCGGCCGCGTGCGTGCGCAGGTCACGGCTCAGGAGGCGGATGCGCTCCTCGGTGGCGAGGAGGTCGGCGCCGCACTGCTCCACGATCACCTGGCCGAGCAGCTCGCCGAGCAGGCGCACGTCACGCCGCAGCGGTTCCTCGGCGGCGCTGTACGCGACGCCGTCTGATTCGCCCGGTGCAGTGATGGTCGACATGTTCGTGACCCTTCCCGCGCGGGGTCGGTGTCACGCACGCGTCAGCGAGCGGGTCGCGCTCAGACGATGTTGGGTGCGATCGGCGGCGCCTCGTCGGGCGTGAAGCCGATGGCGGCGGTGGGCGGAGCGGCGGCGGCCGGTGCGGGCGCGGCCGCAGGC
>JAOPYW010000155.1 GCA_025964405.1 Thermoleophilia bacterium
CAGCCTTCTTCGCGACCGGCTTCTTCGCGACAGCCTTCTTCGCGACCGGCTTCTTCGCGACAGCCTTCTTCGCGACGGGCTTCGCGGCTGCCTTGGCGACCGGCTTCGCGGTCGTGGTCTTGGTGCTGGCCTGGGCCATGGTTGGTGCCTTCCTCGTGTTGGTTGGTCTGGTCAGCTTCGCGCCAACCACCCCGGGCATGGTCACGAAATCACGTCCGCGATCTACCCGCCTGCACGTGAGCCGAACCAGCGGGGGCCGCGCGCGAGCGTCACGCCGCACGTGTCAGTCGAGCACGAGCTGCGGCACCCCGGTCGTCGCCGAGGTCGACGCGGCCGTTCCCGCGGCACGTGCAGAGCGGATGTTCGCGGCCACCGCGGCGTGTGCACTGACACCGTCGCGGTCGTGCGCGACGGTCGGCGTCGCATCGAAGATGTGCACCTTCTCGGCCACGTCGGCGCCCTGCTTCTCGACGCGCACCGTCTTCCAGTCGAGTGACTGGAACATGTCCATCTCGTTGGCCGCAGCCGCGACGCGCATGACCGCGCCTGCGATGGCAGTACCGAATCCCGGCACGAACAGGAGCGCGCTCGCGGCGACCTGGAGCAGGCCCGTGCGACCGGTGCGCGAGTGGATGATGCTGAGGAGCCCGTCCTCGTGCGACTCGAGCTCGTTCCACCCCTGCCACACCTGGCCGAGCCCGGAGGCGACGCCGACCAGCGGCAGCACCTTGCCGAGCACCGACGAACTCGCCGCGATGACGCCCGATCCGCGGGAGGCGGATCGCAGTCCCGCCTGCACGAGCTGCTGGCCTGCCAGGCCGAGTTGGCTGAGCGCACGCCCGGTGCGCTCGTCGCGGTAGCCCGTCACGTGTTCGACGACGTTCGTGAGGATGGTCGACACGGCCTCGAAGGGGCGGTCGATCGTGACCCCGTCGAGGAAGGCCCGGTCGTGCCCCGTGCCCTTCGTCGGCGTCGGGGCGGGACCTTCGGCGACCGGCGAGGGCGCGGTGAGGTCGGGCAGGCCAGCGGCGATGCGCTGCTGGCTGCGCGCGGCGAGGTCGGTCGCCCATGCGGCCGCTCCCCCCTGCTGCGCTGCCTGCACCTGCGTCGCCACGAGCCGCTCCCGTCGATGGACGCAGCGCCTGCCCCGTCTCCCTGTACGTCGGCCCGATGCGGCCACCGGTTGCAGGAACGGCCACCTCGTGGCCCAGGGATTCGCACAGGCACCGTCGCGCGATGCGACACGAACGCGGCGCGGGGCGCGAACTCCGACCGACGGTCGAGTTCGCGCCCCGCGCGTTGAGCTGCGTTCCAGCCGCCGAAGCGTCTGGAAAATACCTGCTAGGCGGCCTCTTCGGTGTACCGCCGGGTGATCGCGGCACCGAACATCACGCCGTGCCCCATGCCGTGGCCACCACCCGGGGTGGGAAATGCCTGTGCCAGGCGCGGCAGGGGCGGCGGGGCGGAACTCGCGCTGGGGAACAGCGGAATCACCACGCCACCCTCGTCGCTGTCTGCTCCCGCGTTCGATCCATTCACTCCCATGTGCCCTCCCGAGGCTTGATTACCGTGTGTTGACAAATTCGCAACACATCAATCGTAGCGGAAGGCTTGCACAGTATTTGTCCAATGCGCGAAGGGTCGCGGCCAAGCGTCTGGCCTCGGGCACCAAGGCGTCGCACGACCGACCAGACGCCGCGTCGGTAGGATGTCGCGGTGCCGGATTAGCTCAGTTGGTAGAGCGCCACTCTTGTAAAGCGGGGGTCGTCGCGGCGCCAACCCGCGAGCCGAGGCGGGTTCCCGATAGCGCCGGAGCCTTCCGACCCTACCTCGACCCCGCCCGTTACACGCCTGCATCCGCCGCCGCCTGTAACTTTACTTTCCACGAGTAAATGCGCGGAAGGGCTTTATGATTGAGAACGTGTTGCACAACCTGGGCGGGAAGCTGACTTCCGGCCTGGACGAAGCGATCTACGCTGCATTCTCAGATGTGTATGAGGCGAACCGCGGTCGATATGACGGCGACTACGACGACAACCACACGTTCGGGAAGAACATCCATCGAGGGAGTCTCAAGAAGGTCCCGGGATATATCGCGAAGCTCGCTCCCGGCGTGACCGTAGAGGTGCGACGCGATAGCTCACTCGTCCTTGAGACGGAGGAGCTCAAAATTTGGACCTTCCGCATGGGCAGCAAGCTCGACGCTCCGTTCAGCTCGAAGCGGCACATGAACTCTGTTTTCCGTCGCTCAATGACGGGCCTTCCGTCGCTTCGCCTGTTCGCGAATCCGTTGGCGTCGGGATTGCTCATTCAGCCACGAGTAGACCAGATGTTTGTAGCGCTCGGGCATTCGGGGAACGCCACCAACGGCCTCGAGCAACTCCAAGCCGGGACGGTCACCGAAGTTGCAGTCGGTAAGTTCTCTTGGCAGAGCCTCGGGGATATCTACCGCCGCACCGGAGCCGTAAGCGCAACGTCAATCGATCCCGTCGTGCCTGATCCTGACGGCTACCTCGCGAAGCCCGACCCTGAAGTTGCGGTAACGCTCCGCTCGAAGACACGGGCGATCGAAGCCTCCTAATGTCGAGCGACTTACACCTCGCGTCGCAACTCTTCTCCGGCGAGCGGCTCCGGATTGCCCGGCTAGCGTCCGGGCTGACTTTGTCTGAGCTCGGTCGAGACGTCGGCAAGTCCTCTGCCGCGCTTTCTCAGTTCGAAAAGGACAAGTCGAAGCCCTCGCCCGAGACGCTGAGTCGGATTGCCATGTCTCTCGGATATGACGTCCAATATTTTGGCGGGGCTGCGCCGTCCAGCTCCGCACCTGAAGCAACATTTTTTCGGTCGCTTACGAGCACGCGCTCACGCGACCGAGCGGCTGTGGGCTCAAAGGCGATTCTTCTTGGAGATCTCCTGGGGGCAATCGAAACGTATGTGGATCTCCCACCGGTCTGCCTTGACACCCCCACGAGTACCGCCCGCCGCAGCATCGAGGTCGTCGAGGACGAAGCACGCAAGATCAGAGCCTCTTGGGGCGTTGACGCCGGTCCGGTAGGAAATCTGACACGGCTGCTAGAGGCGAACGGGATTGTTGTCGTGAATGGCATCGCCGACGTCGAAAAAGTTGACGCGTGCTCTCGTTGGCTCCGCGAACGACCTCTGATCCTGATGCCGACGACCGACAACACCGCGCGCATCCGATTCTCCCTTGCGCACGAACTGGGGCACATCGCGATGCACGATGTCGCCGAAGCCGGGATACGCGCAATCGAGGTCGAGGCAAATCAGTTCGCTGCCGAGTTCCTCATGCCTAGGCTCGACATCCAAAAAGAGTTACCGAGCCGACCGGACTGGGCCGCGTTCGTCCGGCTGAAGCATCGCTGGGGCGTGTCGATCGACGCCCTCCTATTTCGTGCACGCACCCTCGGACGGATGAGTGAGACCGTATACCGTCGCGCCGTGACCGACGCCAACCGCAGAGGGTGGACGTCCTCAGACCCCTATCCCCTGCCCGCCAACGAAACTCCAGTCCTGATTGAACGTTGCCTAGACGCTATGAAGGCAGGGGGCCTCGACCCGGACCTAGTCACTCGAGAGTCCCTCCTGCCGGCACCCCTTGTCCGCCAGTTCGTCGGACCAAGGCGCGCACGACTTCACCTCGCCCACGACGTGAGCGAAGCCGAACCCCATAGGGCTTCGCGCCAATGATCGACCAGATGCTCCATAGCTTCTGGGCTTGGCTCACCGAGACCGAACCAAGCGATCAGTCTCGGGGGGCAGCTCGATCGCCCGAACCAAACGAGCTTCCGACTCGCGTGACCAAACAGCGCACAGCGACGAAAACGAAAGCGAAGCCGACACCAAAGGCGAAGGCGAAGGCAAAGGCAAAGACCACCACCGCCCCGAAGACGAAGACGGCAGCCACGTCGAGCAAAGCAAAATCGACGCCAAAGAAACCCGCACCACGAAAGGTACGAATGACCATTCCACGAGCGTTCATCAGCTTCGAGATGGAGGACCGGTACGCAAGGGATTTCCTCGTGCAGCACGCCAAGGCGAAGAACAACTCGATCGAGTTCGTCGATTTTTCCGTGCAGAACGCTTTCGACAACAGCTGGAAGACGCAGTGCAAGGCCCGAATAGCTCGCACGCGAGGAACCATCGTGCTCGTCTGCCCAACTACCCACCGTTCAGCGGCGGTGCTCTGGGAGATTGCCGAAACGGCTCGTCAAAAGCATCACATTTTTGGAATCCAGATCAATAAGGACAAGACACACCCGCTACCAGCCGGTCTCTCGGTCCGCGACATCGTGAGATGGGATTTCGACCAGATCACGCAGCGGCTGTCGACATGGACGTAGTCAAGGAGAACTATCTCGACGAGATTGCGCGCCAGATCCGAGGAGCAGTCTCTTCCAAGAAGCTCCCACCCGAGGACACGCACGGCCTGTTCAGAAACTACGCGGTTCTGCTCCTCGCAAA
>JAOPYW010000160.1 GCA_025964405.1 Thermoleophilia bacterium
CGCGGTCACGATCGCGCGGGGCGTGTCGGCCCTGCCGGTGCTGGTCAACGAGCTCGGCTTCCTCGACTTCCTCAACCGGGGAGCGACGAGCGATCCGCTGACGAACGCGCGCGACACGGCCGTGCACCTCCTCCACAAGCTCCCGGGGCTCGACCACGCGCTGCCCGCAGACGTGAAGCCGGCGCCGGGCGAGGTGCCGGCATGACCGTCACGCCCACCCCGACCGGCGCGCTCGCCGCAGCCTTCGCGCCCGCCCCCGGCAGCGCACTCGCAGCCCTGCAGGTGCCCGAGTGGTCGCCCGTCGCGACCGCGCCCAGCACGCCGCAGGCGCCCACCGCTCCCCCTACCACGAGCGGCACCGAAGACGCGACGGCCGGCGCCGGGTCGGCGCAGCCCGCTGACCCCAACAAGCGCGGCACGCTCGCCGTCGTCGGGCTCGCGGCATCGGTGATTCCCGGCGTGTTCAAGACGGTCGCGATCGACCGCCCCCGCATCCTGCTGGCACGCGCGCACGCCCAGGAGGCCGGCCACCTCAAGCAGTGGTGGGGCAACATGATCACCGGGGTGCCCACGAACGACGTCGTGCCGATCACCGGCGGCACGGTGAAGCTCGGCGGTCGCGTGCTCACGACACAGGCCTGGCAGCGCACCTACCAGTGGTCGAACGCGATCGGCACGGGGCTCATGGTCTCGGGCCTCGTGATGGGCGTGCCCAACCTCATCGACGGGCTCCAGCAGGACGGCATCGAGGGCGCGCTCAACACGCGTTCGGGCCGCACGGGCACCTTCTCGCTGATCGGTTCGGCGCTCGACATCGCGGTCATGGGCGTCGCGCTCGCGGCGACCCTCCGCAACCCGGGCGGCACCGGGAGCCTGCTCACGCGAACGATGGGGCAGCCGGTCTTCGGCAACCCCGCGATCGTGGCCGCGAAGCTGCTGCTGCAGGCGCCGGTCGTGCTCAACGAAGCCGGGTTCTTCGACTTCATGAACAAGGGCGAGACCCGCTCGGCCCTCGAGGTCGCCCGCGACACGCCCGCGACCTGGATCACCGCCGCGAAGGAGTTCCTCCACATCGGCGATTGATCCTCAGGCCGGACGCAGTGCCCCGA
Organism: Thermoleophilia bacterium; assembly: GCA_025964405.1. Classification (GTDB taxonomy): domain Bacteria; phylum Actinomycetota; class Thermoleophilia; order Gaiellales; family SKUG01; genus JAGQUL01. The sequence continues at coordinate 1,110 of JAOPYW010000160.1, forward strand.
CGGGCGTGGCCTGCGCCGGGGGAGCGGTGCGCGCAGGCGGCGCGACGACGTCAGTGGAGGTGGCGGCGGTGGCCATCGCCACGTGCGGCGTGCCGAGTTGCGCCGCGACCCGGGCGGCGGCGTCGCGGTCACGCATCTGGTCGCCGGTGTGCATCTGGTGGAGGCAGAAGGCGATGAACGGCACGAGTGCGAACACGAAGGCGTACATGAACAGGATGGTGAAGAGCATGGTGGGCTCCGATCGATTCGATGGTTCGTGATGCCCTCACTGTCGCCCCGAACGGCGCCGCGGCCATCCGTAGAAATCCGCAGCGACCGGGTGCGCTGCCACATGCACCCCGACGCAGGGGGCCCCCGGGGCCGCACGGCATGGGTCTGCGGACAATCCACACGCGATCGACCTGCACTTTCCGTACACTCAGGTGCATGAGCCCCCTGCCACCCGACCCGCTCGTCCGCGCCATCGCGCGGGCCGCGCATGACCTGCGCAACCTCGTGCACGTCGCGCAGTCGGGGGCCGAGCTGCTCGTCACGGAGGATCCACTCACGCGCGACGTGCATGCGGCCGTGACGGCGCTCGGCACCGCCGTCGACCGCATCGTCGAGGTAGCGCGCGCCGGCACCCAGGCAGCCGCGCAGCTCGACACCGTGTCGCTCGACGAGCTCGTCGGCGTCGCCGTGCGTCGCGCGACCCGACTGGGCGCGGTCGTCGAGCGCAACACCGGCGACGCATCCACCACGGTGCTCGTCAACGGCATGGCCGCCGAACGCGCGATCGCCGACCAGCTCGTGCTCGTCGGCCGCGAGGCCGCCACGGGTACGCTGGTCGTCACGACGTCGGGCCCCACCGTGCTGGCCAGCTGGTCGCCCCTGCAGTCGACCCACTCGCCGTCGACCGAGCTGCCACTCGGAACGGAGCTGCTCGACGACCTGCATCCCCTGCTCGCGCGAAGCACCGGCATGTCGGTGACCCGTGGCCCGTGTGAATTGCGACTGGGCTTCGCGACCCCCGAGCAGGCGGGCCCCGTCGCCGCCATCGACACCCCGTCGGTCGATGCGATCGAAGCCGTGCGCGCCGCACCTGACCGGGAGGCTGCGATCGCCCTCGCCATTCGACACCTGCAGCTCGAGCGAGCGCGGGCGGTCGAGACCGAACGATCGCTCGAGGCACTCGTGGAGGCTGGCAAGTCGCTCGCCCAGGAGCTGACGCTGCGGGGCGTGCTGCGCCGTATCGTCGAACTCTCCTGCGAGCTCGTCGACTGTGAGTACGGGGCGCTCGGCGTCATCGACGAGACGGGGCGCACGCTGTCGGAGTTCATCACCGTCGGCGTCGACGACGCCACGCACGCCGCGATCGGCGAGCTGCCGCGCGGGCTTGGCCTGCTCGGCGTGCTCATCGACGACCCGCGCCCGCTCCGGCTCGAGCACATGCAGTCCGACCCGCGCTCCCACGGGTTCCCACCCAACCACCCGCCCATGGAATCGTTCCTCGGCGTGCCGATCGTCGCGCGACGCCGCGTCAAGGGCCGGCTCTACCTCACCGAGAAGCGCGGCGCCGGGTCGTTCACCGCCCACGACGAGCGCATCGCGATGACGCTGGCCTCGCAGGCCGCGATCGCCATCGAGAACGCCGAGCTCTACGAGGCGATGACCGCGACGACGGAGCAGCTCGCGCGCGCCAACCACCAGCTGCAGGAGGCCGACCGCCACAAGTCGGCCTTCCTCGCCAACATGAGCCATGAACTGCGCACGCCGCTCAACAGCATCATCGGCTACGCCACCCTCCTGCTCGACGACCCGGGCTCGCTCAGCGCCGAGCAGCAGGAGGACCTCGGCATCATCCACACCTCCTCCACGCACCTGCTCGGGCTCATCGCCGACCTGCTCGACCTGTCGCAGATCGAGACCGGCCACGTGCAGCTCCACCTCGCGACGGTCGACGCCACGCGCGTGGCCCGCGACGTCGCCGCGTCGCTCCGCCCCCAGGCCGAGGCCGCCGGAACCACCATCGACGTGCAGGCCGACGACGTGGTCGAGCTGCGCTGCGACCGGTCGCGCCTGCGCCAGATCCTGCTCAACGTCGCCGCGAACGCCGTCAAGTTCACGCCGTCGGGTGCCATCACGATCACGATCGCGACCCGCGGTGACGACGTCGAGTTCCTCGTGCGCGACACCGGCATCG
>JAOPYW010000186.1 GCA_025964405.1 Thermoleophilia bacterium
TTCCGCACGACGACCGAGAGCCCGCGCGTGCTCATCGCCAACTCCAACCTCGTGCCGCGCTTCGCGACGTGGGACGAGTTCCGCCGGCTCGAGCAGCTCGGCCTCACCATGTACGGCCAGATGACCGCCGGCAGCTGGATCTACATCGGCACCCAGGGCATCCTGCAGGGCACCTTCCAGACCTTCGCCGCCGCCGCCCGCAAGCACTACGGTGCCGCCGACCTCGCCGGGCGCACCATCCTCACCGCCGGCCTCGGCGGCATGGGTGGCGCGCAGCCCCTCGCCGCGACGCTCGCCGGCGGCGCGATCCTCTGCATCGAGGTCGACCCGCACCGCGTGCAGCGCCGGCTCGAGACCCGCTACCTCGACGAGGTCGCCCCGACCCTCGAGGAGGGCGTCGCGCGCGTCGAGGCCGCGGCCGCAGCGGGCGAGGCGCTCAGCGTGGGCGTCGTGGCCAACGCGGGCGACGCGTTCCCCGCACTGCACGCGATGGGCTTCCGCCCCGACCTCGTCACCGACCAGACGAGTGCCCACGACATGCTCGGCGGCTACGTGCCGCATGGCATGAGCCTCGAGGCGGCGGTGGAGCTGCGCGCGAGCGATCCTGACGAGTACCTCGCGCGGGCGCGGGCGACGGTCGTGACCCACGTGCGGGCCATGCTCGACTTCCAGGCGAGTGGGTCGCACACCTTCGACTACGGCAACAACATCCGCACCGAGGCGCTCGACGCCGGCGTGGAGAACGCGTTCGACTTCGCGGGGTTCGTGCCCGAATACATCCGTCCACTCTTCTCGCGTGGCATCGGTCCGTTCCGCTGGGCGGCGCTCTCGGGCGACCCGGCTGACATCGCGCGCATCGACCGCGCGCTGGCCGAGGCGTTCCCCGATGACGAGTTGCTGCAGCGGTGGCTGCGCCTCGCGCCGGAGAAGGTCGCCTTCCAGGGGTTGCCGGCGCGCATCTGCTGGCTCGGCTACGGCGATCGCCAGAAGGCCGGGCTCATCTTCAACGAGCTCGTCGCGAGCGGCGAGGTGTCAGCTCCGATCGTGATCGGCCGCGACCACCTCGACGCAGGCAGCGTGGCGTCACCGTTCCGCGAGACCGAGGCGATGCAGGACGGATCCGACGCGATCGCCGACTGGCCGCTGCTCAACGCACTCATCAACACCGCGGCGGGGGCGAGCTGGGTGAGCCTGCACCATGGCGGCGGCGTCGGCATCGGCAACTCGATCCACGCCGGCATGGTCGTCGTGGCCGACGGCACCGAGCGCGCGAGGCAGCGACTGACACGCGTGCTCGACGCCGACCCCGGCATGGGGGTCATCCGCCACCTCGACGCCGGCTACGACGAGGCGATCGCCGCCGCCGACGAGCACCCCGAGCTGCGCACGCCCGGCCGCGGCATCCCGGTCGAGGCGCCGCCGAGCTGACCTTGTGGCGCCGGCGCGCCCGCGGCGCGGGCGGCGAGTGCGCGCGGCTCGGCGCGCCGAGTGCCGCACCAGTCCGGCAGGCCGGACTGACATGACACTCGGTGGACGACCAGTGCGGGTCGCGGCGGCCCCCGCTCGGGTCTCACTCGTTCGGCCGGGGCGAATTTGGCCCCTGTGACGGGGTCGAAGTGACCAACACCCGGGTCGAAAAGCCAAGGTGTGTTCGCGTCACCGCTTCGCGCCCGGCGGGATCACCGCTTCGCAGCGACGGTCACGCCAGCCGGGTAGCCCCACGACTTGAGGTTGTCGATGAAGGTGGTCACCTCGCGCGCGGGAGCGCGGAAGGGTGCCTGCCCGAGCGGATCCATCACGACGAACGAATCGTCGCTGGCCTGGTAGCCGGTCAGCGTGACGGCGTGCCCGTCGGGCACGCCCGGCAGGCCGAGCTGACCCGCACGTTCGTACCACGTGCCAGCCCCGTTGGCGTTGCCCGCTGCGCCCTGCAGCGTCGCGCCCGTGGCCGAGCCGAGCACGACGGCGGTCGCACCGCGCCGCACGTCGTCGAGCAGGTTCGTGCCGCTCTGCACCATCGTGTGCGGCACCTTCACCTTGGTGAACAGGCGATCGAGGTCCTTCGGAAAGAGTGGTTCGGTGCGATCGGTGCGCTCCGTGGCCAGCAAGCGCGCTGCGGTGAACGCCTGGTCGACGCCCGCAGCGGTCGTGGGGCGCGGCGCCGCACCGGTCGCCCACAGCGCCATCAGCGACGCGGCCACGCCGCAGTCGGCGCTCGTGTCGACATCGCCACCGAGCGGATTCGACACGCCCTTGAGCTGCGACACGAACGCCGCTGACGGGGCGATCGGCGCTGCTGAAGCGGATGTCGAGGCGAGCTGCATGTCAGCAACGGTACCCCCGGCCCGCCCGACCTACCGCCCACCGGCCGCGACCCGCGCCGGTCTGCCCACGCGCCCGGCCAGCTGCGGCCACCGCTCCCCCGAACCGCGACCCGGTGTCAGTCGGTGACGACGAGCGTGTTCGCGAGCTTGTCGTGCAGCGCCTGGCGCTTGGGCGTGAAGGCGATCATCAGGTAACCGATGAACAGCAGCGCCGCGGAGAGGATGCTCGCGAAGTAGCGGCCGGTCGCCGTCAGGTGCGAGATGCGTGCGCCGTCGTGCTCGCCGATCACCCGCATCGACAGCGCCTTCATGCCGAGCGTCGCCTGCCACGGCGACGCGGTCATGAGCACGGTGTAGATGCCGGCAACGACGAGGGTGGGCAGGTCGATGTTCCAGTCGAAGTTCCACGAACTGCTGGTGCTGTTCGTCGCGGTCGTACCGAACAAGAGTGACGTCGGCACGCCGACGACGACCGCGTCGATGACGCCCGCGACGAAGCGTCGACCGATGCCCGACAGGCTCGTTGCGGCGACGGGGAGCGGTGCGACGGCCGACATGCTGCTCGCCGGCACGACGTAGGGTGCCATCGGGGCGGTGGCCGACATCGGCACGGCGGCGGGCGCCGCGTACGCCAAGGGAGCCGCGCAGTGCGGGCACGGTGTCATGCCGTAGGGAATGTTCTGGGCGCCGCAGCGGCCACACGCGAAGAGGTTCGTCATGCCTGGTCGTCGTGTGTCGTTCGACGAGCGACACGTCGGCCCAGCGGCCCGTGGCCGCATGGCGGCAGGTGCCGGCCGCACGCGCCCGCGGGGTAGGCTGGCGCCATGCAGCTTCCGCGCGCCCGCACGCTCATCCACGGTATCGGTACCCTCGTGACGCCGGCGCACGTGCCTGCGCCCGTGCGCGGAGCTGACCTCGCCGCGGTGGTCGAGGTGCCCGGCGCCGCGATCGCGATCGACGAGGCCGGCGTGATCATCGCGTCGGGCCCCGAGGCCGACGTGCGCGCGCAGGTCGCGATCGACCCCGACACCGAGCTCTACGACGCACGCGGCATGCTCGCCGTGCCGGGCCTGGTCGACTGCCACGCGCACCTCGTGTTCGACGGCGACCGTGCCAACGAGTTCGAGCTGCGCAATCGCGGCGCGTCGTACGAGGAGATCCACGCGGCGGGTGGCGGCATCCTCGCGTCGGTCGCGCGTACGCGCGCGGCCCTCGACGCCGGCACGATCGCCCATCAGGTGCGCCGCAACCTCGACTGGATGCTCGCTGCGGGCACGACGACCGCCGAGGGCAAGTCGGGCTATGCGCTCACGCTCGAGCACGAACTCGAGTCGCTGAAGGTGCTCGCCTCGGTCGCCGAGCAGCACCCGGTGCACGTCACCCAGACGCTGCTCGCGGCGCATACCGTTCCCACCGAATACGCCGGGCGGCCCGACGACTACATCGATGAAGTCGCCATCCCTGCGGCCGAGCGCGCCGTGCGCGAGGGGCGCGCGAGCGCCGCCGACGTGTTCCTCGAGCGCGGTTCGTTCGACCGTGCGCAGGCGCACCGCTACCTCACCGCCGCCCAGCGCGCCGGGCTCACCGCGCGCATGCACGGCGACCAGTTCTCCGACCAGGGCGGCATCGAGCTCGCGATCGAGATCGGCGCCCGGTCGATCGACCACCTCGAGGCGCTCGAAGTCGACGCGCCGCGGCTGGGGGAGCTGGCCGCGTCAGGCGTGGCCGCCGTGCTGCTGCCGCTGTCGTCGCTCTTCCTCGGCCGGCCCTGGGCACCCGGCCGCGGGCTCGCCGACGCCGGCGCGATCGTCGCCCTCGCGAGCGACTTCAACCCGGGATCCTCCTACGGCGAGTCGCTCACGCTCGCGATGTCACTCGCCTGCCTCGGATGCGGCCTCACGGCCGGCGAGGCGCTCACCGCGTGCACCGTCAACGGCGCGTGGGTGCTCGGCCTGAGCGACCGCGTCGGTCGCCTCGACACCGGCTACCGCGGCGACGTCGTGCTGCTCGACCAGCCGTCGCTGCAGCACCTGCCCTACCACGTGGGCACCCCGGGCGTGCGCGCGGTCTTCGTGGGCGGCCTCGAGGTCGTCGCGCAGGGCGATCGCTCGTGAGCGACCCCGCGACGCGCGGATGGAGCTCCCCCCGCAGGCCCGGCCCGGCCCGCCCACTCGTCGTGCGCTGCCTCGTCGTCGGCGCGCTGCTCGTCACGGCCGGATGGCTCTTCGGCGCACGCATCCTCGACCGCCGCGATCTCGACGGTCGCACCGAACGCATCACGCAGCCCGCGCCGGCCACGCCCGCTGCGAAGCGTCTCTACGCGCGCGGCGCCGACCGCTGGGTGGCGCAGCAGTACGTGCTCCGCGCGAGCAACGCAGAGCGCGTGCTCGTGACGGTCGCCACCCCGTCGGAGCTCGACCCGTCGGGAGTGTCGATCCGCGCACGCAGCGCCGATGCCCGCGTGCGGCTGAGGCGCAATGCGGTGGGGGAGCCGGTCGCCGACCTGCACCGGCTCGGGGCGCAGGGCGTGGTGCACGTGCTCGTCGTGCGGCCCGCCACCCCGCAGGAGACGGCCTCCCCGGCCGCGCGTCGTGCGCCCTCGCTCGCGCACCTGACCGAAGCCTTCGACCGGCGGGCCGGTCGCGCGCAGGTCGCGGCACGCACGCTCGAGCGCGTGCAGGGGGCCGGCGCGTGGCTCGTGCCCCTGCTCGTGCTGCTGGCCGTCGGCGGGCCGCTTGCAGCGCTCTTCGCGCTACGTCGACGCTGGTTCGGCCTGCCGGTGCCCGGGGTGCCCGGGGTCGAGCCGACGGGGCCGCCCGGCACGGGAGCGGCCGTCACCGCCGCCCTCGCGACTCGCGGCACCCGGGCGGCAGACGTCGGCGCCGCCTTCGCGGGACAGGTGCTCGAGCTCGTCGAGACGGGCGTGATCGACGCCCGCCGCGCCAGTGACCCGACCGTCGGCCCGGCGCTCATGCTGCGCATCGCCCGCCGTCCGGAAGCCGCGCCCGACCTCGTCCAGGCGGCGCTCGACGTGCTCGACGTGCACACGCCGGCCGGCTCGACGTCACTGCTCGTGCCCGACCAGCCGCGGCCCCCGGCCGACCCGGCGGCGCGACCGC
>JAOPYW010000270.1 GCA_025964405.1 Thermoleophilia bacterium
ATCGCTCGTCGGCTCGGCCGTGACCGACGGCTGCAGCGGCTCACCGCTGGCCGTGAATCCGATGCCGTGTGCGGCGGCGTGCGCGCGGCGGCGCTGACGCTTGCGATCGGTCCACCACTCGGCGACCACGTACGACCCGACTACGAACACGACCGATGCGAACTGACCGGCGACGGCCTCCCACGTGGGATGCACGCCGAGCCACGTGGTCATCCACGCGGGCGGCTCGAACCCTGCGACCGGGTGCACCGGCAACCAACCGGTCGCCTGCATCGCCTGCGTCGTGTTGCCGACCATGGAGGCGAGCACCACGGCGATCAGCACACCCGTCACGATGAGCATCTTCTTGTACGGGAGCCGGCGCTGGAGGCGGATGGTCAGCCAGCCGAGGAGTGACACGCCGACGAGGCCGATCGCCGTGCCCTCGACGACGGGCAGCGTGCCGGCGTCGAGCACGAGCGCCTGCAGGAAGAGCACCGTCTCGAAGCCTTCCCGGTAGATGCTCGTGAAGCCGAGCACCATCAGGCCGCCGGCCTGGGCAATTGCCGAGGCGCGCTGCATCGAGCGCAGCTCCACGGCAACGCTCGCCGCTTCGACGTCGACTTGGGCATCGGATCCGGCGATGGCGGCCTCGGCCTCGCGACGCTCGCGTGAAGTGCCCGCGATCGCGACCTTCTTCTTCTGGAAGCCGGCCATCCAGCCCGTCCAGTAGGCCTTGTGCACGAACCAGTTGAGGATGAGCAGCAGCACCCCGATCGCGATGAGTGACACGACGACCTCGAGCTTCTCGCCGAAGCGGGCCAGCGAGTCGAGCAGCGCTCGAGCGATCACGAAGGTGATGGCCGTCGCCACGAGCGCGAGGAGGCCACCGACGAGGATCGGCCGCCTCAGGCGCCCTGCTCCCTGGAGGCCGGCGGTCAGGGCCGCGAGGATGAGCACGGCCTCCATGCCTTCGCGAAGCACGATGATGGCGCTGTTCGTGCGGATCGCGCCCGGGGTCGCGGAAGTTCCGAGCTTCTTCTCGACGGTGTCGAGGCGCGTCGTCAGCTTGGCGGTGGTCGCGGCGAAGGCCGACTCGGCGGCACGGTTGGCGACGAGCGTCGCCCGGCCGGTGGTGCCGTCGCCGCCGTACCAGATGAGACCTTCCACGGTGAGCGCGAGGTTCGCGTCGATCGCGCGCAGGCGCAGTTCCGGTCCGAACTCGAAGATGCCGTACGCCTCGACCCGTGACTGCTCGGCCAGGGTCCAGTCGCCACGGCCGGCGGCCGACTGCACGCGCTTGATCGCCGCACGGACGACCTCGAGGTCGGCGGCTTGGGAGTTGGCGAGCCATTCCTCCGGCACGGTCCGTTCGATCGTGCGGGTGACCCGGTCGGCGGCGCGCTGCACCTGGTCGGGCGTGGCGGCGTCGGTCGGGGTGAGCTCAGCGGTGGAGGTGAGGTCGTCGAGCCGCTCGAGCTGCTGGGTGAGGCGCGCGGCGGCGTTGGCGTCGCGCGCGGTGACGTTCGGCTCGACCGCGGTCCAGGCGTCGAGCGAGCCGCGCAGGAACGATCGGGCCTCCTGTACCTCGAGGTCGAGCTTCACGCGGGAGCCGTGCACGCCGCGCGCATATTCGACGGGCACGAGCTGGATGAACCGGTGCATCCGGGCGGCGTTCTCCGCCGCGGCCCGGTCACTCGTGCTCGCGATCGGGGCGAAGCCGGCGATCGCCGCGTCGAGCCGCGTGGCAGCCGCCGAGAGGTCACCCGCGACGGGGCTGGTGGCGCGCGCTGCGGCTCCGAGGGCGGCTGCCGCGCGATCGGCGGCGGATGCGGCGCTGGGGTCCGACGCGCGCAGGACGGGCGCGAACAGGCTCCAGCCGGCGGCAGCCTGGGCAGCGTCGACGACCGCGCCCTCGAGCAGGCCGCTGCCGGTGCGTCGCTCGACGGCGTCGAGGCGTGATCGCAGCACCACGAGGGAGGTTCCGAGGAGGTCCTCGCGAACGCGCGCCGCAGCCCGCGCCGGGGTGACCTCGCCACGGTCAGCTGCGGCGATCGCGGCGCTGGCGGGTGCGTCGGGAACGCCCACCCGTGTCACGGGTCGGCGTTCCCGGAGGGTGAGCCACGCGCGCGCGTCGAGCGTGCGACCGGCACGGGTCGAGGCGATTGCCGCCGTCGCGGCCAACACGCGCAGTCGGGTGCTGGCGGAGGCGCGTAGGCCGGTGCGGCGCGCGCCGGCCGGTGCAGCCAACACGTCTGCCGCATCCCGCGCGATCGCGACGAGCAGCGCGTCCACCACGGGCGGCGCTGCGGCGCGCTGCGCGTCGAGGCAGGTGCGCGTCGATGCGATCTCCGCGCGCGGCCGAGCGCCGGCCGCGACCGCCGCAGCACCTGCCACGAGTTCGGTGCGATCGAGTGCGGCGAGCGCACCGTCGAGCGTGCTCGCGCACGTCGCCGCCCGCGCACCCGACCAGCCGCCGGTGACCGCGCGCGCCGGCGTGGCAGCCGCCGACGGCGCCCAGGTGACGGCAGCACCGAGCGCCCCCACGACGAATGTCGTGAGCGCGCGTCGGACGCGGGTGCGGGTGCGGGTGGCAGAGGTCATGGGGTCAGGCCTCGATCTTGATACCGAGGTCGCGCGCGACGTCGGTCACCTGGGCGGCGATCTGTTCGGCCTGCGCCTGTGCGTCGGCCCCGAACCGGTCAGCCTGGGCGGGCGTGAACTTGGTGCCGGCCGCCTCGCGCTGCTTGAGGTCGGTCACGAACGCGATCAGGGCGTTCAGGTCGGTGTCGATCGACCGGGCGGCGGCCGGATCGGCCTGCTCGATGTCAGCCGACACGGCGTCGCGGATCACCTCGAGGCCGCTGAGGATGCCCACCACGTCGATCAGCCGGCTGCTCGCCGTGAATCCCCGCTCCCTCGACCTGTCGCCGAGCACGAAGCTCGAGTTCTTCCAGCTCTCGAAGTACTCGCTCATCGTGGGCGTCATCGTGACGATCGCGTTGAACGCATCGTCGTTGTTCGGCTTCCAGGCGGTGGCTGCCGACTGCAGCTCCTCCGCCTCGGCGTGGAAGTCGCGCGCGATCGCCTGCAGCACGTCGGCCTTGGGGAGTGCGTCGCCCAGCCCGGTCGTGGTGCCATCGGCGTCGACGTCGAACGCCACGCCCGACGACCATGCGGGCTCGGTTCCGTAGATGGTCGCCTCGCTCAGGAGGAAGTAGTTGCCCGCCTGCTCGAGGGTGAGGTCGTCGCTGACCTTCACGTCGAAGTCGACCGCGTTCTCAGCATCCTCGGAGACCGGCGCGCCTGCGTCGATCGAGACGTCGTACCTGGCGAGCGACGGCACGCCGGCGACGACGCCCTCCATCTCCTCGTAGGCGGGGTTCGCGGCCTGCCAGGCAGCACGCACTTCGCCGAGCACCGTGCGCACGCCCTCGGCGTCGTCGGTCGCAAGCGCGGCGTAGTCGCCGTCAGCCGCAACCACGAGCTTGGCGTACGCGTCGGCACCGACCTCGAGCTTGCCGGTCTCGGCGACGAGGGCCGCGGTGTGCGTGTCGACGTAGGAGACGAGGCCCTCGAAGCGGGCTGCGTCGGCGCCCGAGGAGCCGGCTGCGGCCTTCGTCGAACCGGAGGCCGGGGTGTCCTCCTCGAGCGAGGTGAGCCACAGCACGCCGCCGACGGCGACGACGGCGATGATGCCCAGGGTGACCCACAAGCGGCGCGCGCGGGTCGAGGACGACTGGTCGGTGGTGCTGGGCATCGGTGGCTCCGTAGCTCGGGTGCGGGCCGAACGCAGGCCGCGAAGCGCCCGATCGTCCTGCCTGTCAGGCGCACCTTACATCAATTCAGCGCACGTGTGAGGCGGGCCTTACAGGTCGGTCCGGGTGTGCCCTCCCCTTCATCGAACGCCAAGCGCGGCCCGTTGCAGCGCTGCTGCGAGGGTCTGCTATCGTGCCGCGCACTCAGCCGCGCGCGCAGTTCGCGGCGACCATCGAGGAGGCACCGTGAAGGCGTACAAGCGAACATTCGGATGGCTCGCACTCGTGGCGGCGCTCGCGCTCGTTGCGGCGGGCTGCGGTGGCAGCGACGACGACAGCTCGTCGGACTCGGGCAGCACCACGACGACCGCATCGACGTCGGCCGACACGAAGACGACCGAGACGGGTTCGGCCGATGCGGGCACCACCGACGCGGTGGCCGGAGGCGACCTGGCGCTCAACGTCGACCCGGGCAAGCTCAAGTTCGACAAGGATGAGCTGACGGCCCCTGCCGGCAAGGTGACGATCACGCTCACCAACACGGAGAACATCCAGCACAACATCGCGCTCAAGGACTCCGATGGGGAGACCCTCAAGGAGGGTGAACTCGTGGGTGACGGCGGCACGTCGACGATCACGCTCGACGACCTCAAGCCGGGCACGTACGAGTTCTACTGCACGCCGCACGAATCGATCGGCATGAAGGGCACGCTCACGATCACCTGACGGTGCGTCGTCGGAGCGGGGGGCTGGGCGCACGGCGCCTTGCCCCCCGCTGTCGTTCCAGCGGGTTCGCCAGCACCCTGAACGGGGGTGCACGACCCCGCACGTCGAGAGGCGGAACACGTACCTTTCGGCCATCGGGGGCGTGAGCGGCATTGCGCGGCATGGGGTGCGTATCGGATCATCATCGAACGATTCGATCGCAGCCCCAGGAGGCTCGCATGAAGCAAGGCACCTTCGACGACACCGTGATCTCCCTCATGCAGGGCGACGTAGCCGACCTCGGGGATGATCCCGCACACGCGCTGCGGCTGGTACTCCGCCTCGCCGGCGCGCTCGATGCGTTCCACGCGCGCATGCGGCACGATCTCCAGCTGCAGGTGTCGGAGTACGCATCCCTGCTCGCGCTCTGGGACGGTGGGCGCTGCTCGCTCTCCCAGTTGAGCGCACGGGTGGAGCTGTCGCGCGCGGCGATGACGGCGCTGGTCGATCGCCTCGAGGGCATGCGGCTCGTGCGACGGGTGCCGAGCCCGACCGACCGCCGCGTGGTGCTCGTGGCGCTCGACGCATCGTTCGAGGAGCGCCTGCTCGAGCAGGCCGACGGCTTCGCTGCAGCGCTCTCCGGCCTGGCGATCGACGACCCGGCGGCCTGGCGGTCGTTCGCGGAGACCGTCGCCGCCGTCCGAACTGCTGCGCTCGAGGTGTCGACGGGGCCACGTCGCGCAGGCGACGACGCAGCGACGTTCGCGCGCCGTCCGCGTCAGGTGCGGCGCTTCGTGCGCCAGCCAGAGGTGCCGCCGAGCTGGTAGTCGCTCATGCGAGCAGCCGCGCTACGCCGGCGGCCGCGAAGATGACGCTGACGAGCAGCGTCGTCAGTGACGGCGCGAGCTGCACGACTTCCAGGAGTCCGCCAGATGGCGGCTCGTCGAGATGCGGACCGAGCTGGTTGGGTCCGCTTCCCTCGGCGCGCGGCCGCTGGGTCGCCACCAGTGCGTGGCCCATGATGGTGGCCAGGGTGATGGCGATGAGGCACATCAGCGCCCACGTCGGAAGCTCCTCGCGCGCGAGGTAGGTCAGGCAGATCGCACCGGCCGAGGGCCAGAGCAGCCAGAGCAGCCATGCGCGCTCGCCGCCCGTGCCGTAGACCTCCGCGAAGTGTTCGCCCCAGGTGATGCCGACGCCGAGCGCGGCAGCGCCCGCGATCGCGAGCACGGCCAGCGGGTGCGTGAAGAGCTCCCCGAAGTCGACCGACGCGCGGCGTCCCTCGATACCGGCGGCCAGGAGCGCGGCCGCGACGAGGCCGGCGGTCATCCCACGCACCACGCAGCGCGTCGCGGGCCGGGCGGCGAGCAGTGCTTCACGCCCGCTCGCGCGCGCGCCCGCGTGAGCGAGGATGCTCCATCCGGCTGCGATCGCCCAGAGTTCCACCGTGGTCGGGCCGACGAGGGCGAACCCCGCACCCTCGATCACGAGCAGGCCCCATCCCCACCGATCCATGCGCTGGAGGCGCACCGCGAACGCGAGGGTTGCGACGAGCGCTCCCAGCGCCGCGAGCGGATCGATGTCGCCGAGCCGTCCGGTGAGTTCGGGGTCAAGGCGCAGGGTCGGAAGCAGCGTCGCCGCGACGAAGGCGACGACCAGTTCGATCAGTTGACGTGGTTGGGGCATCCGGTCGCGAATCACGTAGGGGCTCTACCCAGCAGCGTTCAAGTCGTCGCCCACCGCTGCCGATGCGCTGCGGGAGGAGGCCGCCCACTGGCCGTTCTCGCGTGCACCCGACGCACCATCGGGCGCACGTCCAGTCCACACGCACCACTCGGAGATCCCATGACGCCCGGCGGCGAATCCGCCCGATCACTCGCAGCCGAAGCCCAGTTGGCTTCCGCTCCCGCGCCCCAGCCGCAGCCCGCCCCCGACCCCGGGAGCCGCATCGGCGCGCGCCTGCGTGCGCACGTCGCCGAGTGGAAGCCCGTCTACCTCGCCTTCGCGCTGAGCCGCGTGCTCGTGCTCGTCGTCGGCTTCGGCGCCGAGCTCTTCCAGCGCGTCTCCGGCGCCGATCCGTCGACCTGGCGGCCGTTCGCGCACGCCGAGACCTACCCGCACTACCTCGACGTCGTGACCCACGGCTACAACCTCCAGAACGCCTACGACTACCCCCTCCTGCCGGCGTTCATGGCCGGTGGCCAGGCGATCGGCATCCCCGGCGCCTTGACCGCGATGGTGGTCTCCAACCTCTGCTTCGCGCTCGGTCTCGTCGGCTTCGCCATCATCGGGGAGCGCTTCGTCGGCCGACCGGATGCCGTGCGCGGTGCGATCTACCTCGCGATCGCGCCCTTCGCCTACTGGTTCTCGATCGCGTCGACCGAGGCGCTCCTGCTCGCCTGCGTTGCGGGCAGCGTGCTCCTCGCGCTGCGGGGCACGTCGCGCAGCTGGCTCGGTGCGGGCGGGCTCGCTGCCGCTGCGGCACTGACCCGGCCGCCCGGCGCCCTCCTGGGCATCGTGCTGCTGGCGATCGCCGTCGACCAGCTCATGACCGGCCGCCTCCGTGGTCGTCGCATCCTCGCGCCGCTCGCTGCGGGCGTGATGATCCCTGCCGCACTCGCCGGCTTCTTCCTCTACCTCAAGGGCCGCACCGGTGACGCGCTCGCCGCCGTGCACGCGCAGGACCAGTTCAACCGCCACGTCTCCGCGCGGGGGCCGATCGACGCGTTCTCGTCGGCGCTCTCGAGCGCTGCGGGTGGCAGTCCCGGTCAGGCGGTGGAGCTCGTCGCGACGATCGCCTCCGCGGCGGCGCTGGCGTGGTTCCTCGCCTCGGCCGCCGGACGCCGCTGGGAAGTGCGTGGCTGGACGCTGTTCGGCATCGCGAGCCTCCTGCTCCCGCTGGCCACCGGGGTGATGTGGCAGATGCCGCGCTTCGCCCTGCTGATCCCGCCGGTGTTCTGGATGCTGGGCGCCCTCGGCGCTCGACGAGTGTGGCTGCATCGCGCCATCCTCGTGCTGTTCCCCATCGCCCTTGCCGTCAAGGTCGCTACCGCAGTCGTGGGAGTTCACGGATGAACGATCGCCAGACACCACTCGACGTCGCCCGCATGTTCGGCATCATCGCCGGACGCTGGAAGATCGTCCTCGCCATGGTCATCGTCGTGATGGCGGTGGCGTACTCGTACGTCACCTTCCTCGCGCACCCGGTCTACGAGACGACCGCACTCGTGACGTACCAGGCCCCGTCGCAGCAGGCCAACCCGACCGGCGGGGCGTTGCCTTCGTCGGGCGTGACCCGCGAGAACATCGCAACGCTCGTCGCCAACGCGACGAATACAGCGGTCGTCGATGCAGCCGCGACCGAGCTCAAGATCAAGCCGAGCGAGCTGCGCAATTCGGTGCAGGTGCGCCCGTTCGGCGATGCTTCGGTGGTGGCCTTCACGGCACGCGCCGGTGAACCGAAGGTCGCTGCCGAGCGCGCGAACGCGTGGGCCAAGGCGTTCACCGCTGACCGGATCGCGCAGGCGAACGTGTCACTCAAGGCGGCCATCACGGCTGCGCAGCAGACGGTCAACGGATACCCCAAGACGCAGCTCGGCCCGGAGGACACACGCGTCCAGGCCCGCGATGCGGCCCGTGTCGTGCTCGCACAGGCGCAAGCCGACCAGCGAGCATGGGCCAGCGCCATCGACGTCTCGAACACCGCCGAAGCACCCGATGCAGCGGTCTGGCCGAAGAAGTCACTCACGATGATCGCGTCGATCCTCATCGGCCTCGGACTGGGGTCGGGGCTCGCGCTCGTCACCGCTCGCGTCGACCATCGCCTGCACGGCGACGAGTACGACGAGCTCCCCGCCCCCGTGCTGGTGCGCGTGCCCAACTCGTCGCGCGCCCCGAAGAACACGCCGCTCGGACCGGCGAACGCCGAACCGATCGTGGCCGACAGCTTCGCTGGCCTCGGTTCGCGGGTGATGCTCGACCGTCATGGTGATGGCGCGCACGTCATCCTCGTGACCAGCGCCCGCAGTGGCGAGGGCAAGAGTTCCGTGGCCGCGAACCTCGCATCGTCACTCGCGCTCGGCGGGCGTCGCGTCGTGCTCGTCGACGGCGACATGCGTCGACCGACCCAGGACCAGGTCTTCCCGATGCTGCAGGGCCGTCCCGGCCTGAGCCAGGTGCTCACCCGCAATGCCGAGCTCGAGGCCGCGCTCACGCTCGTCGCCCCGAACCTCGCGGCGATCTCGAGCGGACCGCGTCACGCGAACGCCTCGATGCTGCTCGCCAGCGTCGCCTTCCGACAGCTGCTCGACCGCCTGGCACAGATCAGCGAGGTCATCGTCGTCGATGCGCCCCCCGTGCTCGCCGTCAACGACGCACTCGCCGTGGCCCCGGCCGCGCAGCAGGTGCTGCTCGTCGCGCGCGTCGGCACCTCCGACCTGGGCGAGATCAACGAGGCGCACGCGCGCCTCGCGAGCGCTGCCTCGACTCCGCAGGCGATGGTGCTCGTCGGCACCGAACGTCCGCAGGGATACGGCTACGACAAGGAACTCATCGCCACCGGTCGCGTCTCGATGCCGGGCCCGGCCCCGCAGTCGCAGCCGCAGTCGGCACCGCAGTCGGCCATGGCGACGTTCGCGCCTGCGGCCGCGAATCCGGCACCTGCTCCCCAGCAGGCACCCGCAGTCGTACGTGAGGAGGAGCCGGCTGCGATGCAGCAGCCGCCCGCCGCCAGTGCCCAGCCCGCGGCACCGACCTCGATCTCGGCGCCCGTGCCCGGTGCG
>JAOPYW010000308.1 GCA_025964405.1 Thermoleophilia bacterium
GGCGAGCTTGCGGTCGAGGCGCAGCTCCATGTTGCCGGTGCCCTTGAACTCCTCGAAGATGACCTGGTCCATGGTGGAACCGGTGTCGACGAGCGCCGTGGCGAGGATGGTGAGCGAGCCACCGTTCTCGATGTTGCGCGCCGCACCGAAGAACTTCTTCGGCGGGTAGAGCGCACCGGCGTCGACACCACCGGAAAGGATGCGGCCGGAGGCCGGGGCACCCACGTTGTAGGCGCGCGCGAGACGGGTGATCGAGTCGAGGAGGACGACGACGTCCTTGCCGAGCTCGACGAGGCGCTTGCAGCGGTCGAGCACGAGCTCGGTGACCTGGATGTGGTTGGTCGCGTGCTGGTCGAAGGTCGAGTAGACGACCTCGCCCTGCACGGTGCGCTGCATCTCGGTGACTTCCTCCGGGCGCTCGTCGACGAGCAGGCACATGAGGTGGCACTCGGGGTTGTTGGCCGCGATGGAGTCGGCGATCGCCTTGAGCACCATCGTCTTGCCGGCCTTCGGCGGCGACACGATCAGGCCGCGCTGGCCCTTGCCGATCGGGGCGACGAGGTCGATCACGCGGGCGGTCAGGCCCTGCACGCGACCGCCGTTCTCCTCGGTCTCGAGGCGCAGGCGCTCATCGGCGAACAGCGGGGTGAGGTTCTCGAAGCGCGCCCGGTGCATCTGGTCGGCGGGCTGCTCGTCGTTGACCGTGTAGATCTTGGCCAGGGCCGGGAACTTGTCGCTCGGCTTCTGTTCGCGGATCTCGCCGGTGATCCAGTCGCCGCGCCGCAGTCGGAACTGCTTGATGAGCTGCTGCGAGACGTAGACGTCCTGGGGCGTCGAGTTGTAGTTCTTGCCGCGCAGGAACCCGAAGCCGTCGGAGAGCACGTCGAGCACACCCTCGCGCTCGAGTGCGCCGACGTCGCGCTGGTGGCGGTTCCAGATGGCGGCGACGAGGTCTTCCTTGGCCATCGCGCGATAGCCCTCGATGCGCTTGTCGTCGGCCAGTGACCACAGCTCGGCGAGGTGCGCCTTGTCGAGCTGGATCTTTGCCTCTTCGGCTTCGAAATCGTCTGTGACGTTGTAGTC
Organism: Thermoleophilia bacterium; assembly: GCA_025964405.1. Taxonomy (GTDB): domain Bacteria; phylum Actinomycetota; class Thermoleophilia; order Gaiellales; family SKUG01; genus JAGQUL01. The sequence goes on from JAOPYW010000308.1 coordinate 1,084, forward strand.
CAGCAGCATGTTCATGCGTGGAACTCCTCCGCGAATGCGTACCTGCCCGAGATTCCACTACGGAAGGGGCAGGAGCGGGATTGGTCCGTCGGAATCGACGGAGTGGAAGGTGCTTCGGCGGCGCAGCTCGCGATTGCGTGCTGTCGTCGTAGTGCCGAACGACCTAGCTCAACCATACCGCATGAACCGGATGCGCGCAGGACGCATTTCGATTCAAGGATCGTGCCGCACGGACGACAAGTGCTCCATACCGCACAGGAGCACGCACGATGAGCAACGCCACCGCACCGGCCGCCGGCTGGTACCCCGATCCCCAGGACCCCGCACGGCACCGCTGGTGGAACGGCATCGCCTGGACCGAGGACATCACCGCCGGCGCCACGGCTCCCCACCAGCAGCAGGCGCAGCAGCACGATCCGCAGTTCGCGCAGCAGCACGCGCAGGCCCTCGCGCAGCAGCAGCAGGCCGAGCAGCTCGCCGCCCAGCAGCAGTACTACGCGCTCCAGCAGGCCCACGCCCAGCAGGCGCAGGCCCACGCAGCAGTCGCTGGTGGCGGCCCCACCGCCGCCCCGGCCTACGCCCCCACGCAGGCCACCACCCCGGTCGCGCACCCGTCGCAGCCGGGCGTGCCCCTCACGGTTGGCGACCCGCGCTACAACCACGACCGGTTCGTGGTGGTGCAGCGGATCCGTCCGCTCGTCAACAAGTACGAGGTGCACGCCGCGGTCGACGGTGCGGGCAAGCATCCGGATCCGGGTGCGTTCGTCGCCTACGTGCAGCAGAAGCGCGTCTCCATGCGCGGGCTGATCACGTTCTACGGCGACGAGTCACGCGGCCAGGAGACGCTTGCGCTGCAGGGCGACAAGAAGCTCATGCTCAAGGGCACCTACACGCTCCGCGACCCGCAGACCGGTGCGCCGATCGGTTCGATCCAGCGTCGCCTGGGTGCGTCGATCTTCTTCAAGTCGACGTGGGACGTGTTCGACACCGCCGGGCGCATGGTGGCCTCCGCGACCGAGGCGAACACCTTCCTCGCGATCGCCCGCCGCTACCTGTCGAACATCGCACTGCTCATCCCGTACTCGTTCTCGATCACGGCCGGCAACGACGCGGCGGCGTACGGCATCTCGCCGGGCGCACAGCTCGGCATGTACACCCGCCGCTGGGGCATCCGCGACGTCTACGACTTCGACCTCACGCGCGACACCAATCGCCTGCTCGACCGCCGCATGGCGGTGGCACTGGCCGTGGCGCTCGACGCACTGCAGGGACGCTGATCCGGGGCCTCAGTGCGCGTCGAACTCGGCGAGCGGCTCGTTGCCGAGCACGTTCGCGGCATCCTGCGCCATGTCGAGCCCGAGCGGCAGCGTGCCGACGGGCCCCCCGTTCGACGCGTTGCGATCGCGATCGGTTGCGACGCGCTCCACGACCTCGAGGGTGAAGTCGATGATCCGCTTCGCAGTCTCGTCGGCGAAGGTGTTCTCGAGCACGAGCACCCCACGTCGATCGGCCTGCTCGATCAGGTAGTGCTGGATCTGGCGGATGCGGTCGAAGCTCGCGAGGTAGTGGTCGACCGGGCGGGAACCATCGGTCTGCATGCCGCGCATCGTGAAATGGGAGCGGTGCACGTCCTCGCTCTCGAGGTGCACGACGACCTCGACCACGGCGGTGCGGGAGAGGTCGACCGGCTCGAGCAGGCCGGGCACGAGGTGCACGCCCTCGATCAGCACCGACGTGCGCTCGCGCTCCGAACGGTCGAGGATGGCATTGGCGCCGACGCACACCTGGCGTGCCTGCTCCACGAAGCCGAGGAGCCCGAGATCGTCGCGCACGCCCTCGGGCAGGTCGAACCCGCCCACGGGCACGTCGAACGACGAGTGGTGGAGCACCGGCATGAGCTTGGGTGAGAAGAACGCCCGCATGGTCTGTCGGATGAGGTCGGTGCTCGTCACGCGGGTGATGCCCAGGCGTGACGCCACGAGCTGCGCGACGGTCGACTTGCCGCTCCCCGCCGTGCCCCCGATCAGGAGGATGATGGGAACATCCTTGCGCTTGAGGATCGTCCAGCGACGATAGCGGCGTGCAGTCTCGTCGCCCTCCTCCTCGCGCAGCACGTGCTCGGTGTACTCGTAGAGCTCCGTGACCGTGAGCTCCTCGTTCGTCGCGCCGTGCGACGTCATGAGACGACGCTCGATCAGGCTGGCGAGCTCGTGCCCGCGTTCGACCGAGATGCCCGCCGCGGTGAGGGCCTGCGTCATGACGCCCTTGGAGAACGGCAGTCGGCCGTCCTTGTTGCGAATGAAGACTGAACGGCGCTGGGGCATCTGCGGGGTCCCGAATGGTGATTCACGCGCGCCGCGACTGCGGCACACGCTCAACCTTCCCCACGATGCCGTGGATCATGCGGAGCCGCAACGGCCAACGCGCGGTGCGCCGCCGAATGCACAGGTTCAGCGCGACGTGGCACGGTCGGCGAGGCCGCGCAGCAGCTCGTCGAGGTCGAACGCGGGGTCGTGCGGCTTCGGCACGTTGTCGAGGAACACGACGTCGAGCCCCGCCCGGTCGGCGAACTCGGCGACGGCGTCGATGGCTGCCGCCTTGATCTCGACGACGACGGTGTCGGCTCCGAGTTCCTTCGCCCGCACGAGGTCGGCGGCGAGCTCCTCGCGACGCGCGAGGTTGCAGGAGACGAGCAGCACTTCGGCTCCGGCCTCGGTCAGCTCGCGCTCGACGATCGGCGCCACGAACTCAGGCGCGGTCGTGAACGCGGCAACACGCCGCCCGCTGACGTCGCCGACCGGGGTGGGCACCAGCGAGGCGGCGACCACGGGGAGCTGCGCGTGGCTGGTGCCGCCGAGTTCATGCACGCGCGTCACCATCTCGGCCGCGAGCGCGCGGTCGTCGCCCATGACGAGCACGGCGTCGGCGAGGCCGATGCGGTAGGGGCCGAGCCCCTCGAGCAGGTCCTGCGGGCGCGCGGTCGTGGCGAGCAGGAGCGTGATGTCGGCGCGCACGCTCGGCACGCAGGAGCCCGATCCCTCGAACAGCACGAGCGACGGGTTCATCGTCTCGGCCAGGCGGGCGCCGGCGGGCACGTTGGAGTAGGCGGGTACACCGAGGAGCCCACCCGACACGCGACGGCAGCCGACGGTCGTGAGCCCGGTCAGCGCGGCACCCTCGAGATAGTCGCTGGCCGCGTGGTTGCCTGCGCGCGAGATCGCGAGGAGGCTCGCCACGGTGATCGCACCGTCGGCGCGGTCGACGACGATCGGCTCGGCCGGGCCACCGCGACCCATGGCCACGACCACCACGGCGCCGTCGCCGCCCAGGTGCGCGTCGAGCACGCGGGCGGTGTGCGCCGAAACGGCGGTCTTGCCGATGCGCTTGCCGGTGCCGAGGATGGCCAGGCTCGGCGTCTCGATGCGCGAGAACTCGGGCGGCTGCACGACGGTGTCGGCCGTGCGGTAGCGCAGGCCGCGACCTGCGGCGACGCCGACCAGCTCGAGGCGACGCTCGAGCACGAGCACGGGCTCGTCGGCGATGTCGACGATGTCAGTGACATCCGGGAAGGCCTCGAGCGCTGCGCGGAGCGCACCCGCCGGCGTCGGATCGCTGCTCGGCGCGGTCACGTGCGGCACGCCGTACTGCGGTGTGTCACGCAATTTCTCACCACCGCCGACGAGGGCTGCGCCGCGCACGAGCCAGCCGGCCTCCATCAGCTCAGCGATCGCATCGGCTACTGCGGCCGGATAGTGTTCCCCATCGACCAGCACAAGGCAGGCGCACTCCGCCATGTCAGTCGGCGGCCGGAGCGGAATCGGGAGCGTCTCAGAAGGCATGGGTTCGCTTACCCGAATCTCGCTCCGCCCGATCAGGCGGCTCGAAGTCAGGTGAACAGGACCAGCAGGATCCAAGCCTCGGCCGTCAGCGCAACGAGAAGTTCGACTACCGCCCGCCGGCGCCGCGCCAACGCAGCGACCGCCATCAGGACGAGCCCGAAGAGCGCGAAGACCGTGCCCGCTATCGACGCCATGACGTCGAAGATGCAGATGCACCCGATCGGGTCTGGAAATGACGCGTACACCTGTGCGACAAAACCGAATACGAACGCGAATCGTCCGGCTGCTGTGAACAGGCGAAGGATGTTCGAAGCCAGCTGAGATTCGGACTCATCCTCTGGCTGGACGTCGTCGGATTCGATGTCCTCAGCCCTCGGAACTGTCACCGGTCTCGACGCCGCGGGCGGCGTCCTCGACGGGGTTCGCGCCACCGGTGCCGACGCCGGCGGCGTTGGACGACTGCGCGGTGTCGGTGTCGACGACCTTCACGTCGTCGCCGGGCGGGGCCCAGCCCGAGGCGGCGGAGACGTACTTGCGGTATTCGCGGCTCGAGGGATCGAAGCTGATCACGCGCTCGCGGCCACCGCCGGGGATCTTCTGGTCGATCGTAACCAGGTCGGGCGTGAACTCGATGACGTTGTAGCTCGGGCGCACCCGGCCGCGCAGGCGGGTGGTCGAGACGGTGCCGGCGTTGACGACGAACATCTCCTCGAGCTGCCACGCGTAGGGCACGTGCTTGTGGCCCGAGAGCACGAGGTCGACGCCGCACTCGGTGAGCAGCTCGAGCACGTCACCGGAGTCGGTCACCATCGAGCGCTCACGGCCGGTGCGCGGGATGGGCACGAGGTGGTGGTGCAGCACGAAGATGCGGAGCTCGGCGGGGTGCGAGAACTGCTTGCGGATCCAGCCGTAGCGACCGCGACCGACCTTGCCCTCGTTGAGGTCGGGCTCGGTGGAGTCGACCGCGACGATCGACATGCCATCGGTGTGCAGCACGCGGTTGCGCGGGCCGAAGAGGTCTTCGAAGTGCAGGTAGCCGACGTTGCGGGCGTCATGGTTGCCCGGGATCACGACGAGGTTCTCGCACTTGATGCGGTCGATGTGCTCCTTGGCCTGCTCGTAGTCCTGGAGGAAGCCGAAGCCGGTGAGGTCGCCACTGATGACGACGACGTCGGGATCGAGCTCGTTCACCTCATCGATGGCCTGCACCAGCATCTCCTCCACGAAGTGCGGATGCCCGCAGTGCAGGTCGGAGAGGTGGGCGATGACTCGGCGGCGATGGGTGGTTGCAGGCATGGAGGTCACCTACCCACGGGCGCGGATGACTGCACGCACCGATCTTCAGCTGGAGGTCGTCGCCACGGTCAGCTGGAAGTCGCCTTGGCCGATCGCCTCGCTGCGAACGATGCGCAGCTCGACGTACGGCTCCCCATGGAAGCGCTCGACCAGTTCGGCCGGGTCGATCTCGGTGGAGCTGGTCGCGGCATGCAGCGCGAAGGCGACGGCCTTGACCTGCACCTTGGCGTTCTCGCGTACCTCGGGGCGAATGTTCGGCCCGAACTCGAGCGCACCGTCGACGAACTCGGGGCCCCACATGCCGCGCCAGAGAATCGGCAGGGAGAGCCCACCGCCGGTGACGTCGAGCACGTCGACCTGATTGCGCACCGTCGACAGCCGCAGCTTGCCCTCGAGGTTGGTCGAGCGCAGGTCGGTGAAGACCGGGCCCTCCTCGTCGAGCTCGACGGGCGACACGCCGCGTACGCGCGCGTCCATCAGGTAGACGGGCCCGTAGAAGGTGGCGCCGGCGTGGAAGCTTGCGTCGATAGGCGCGTCGTCGAAGCCGCGGGAGGAGACGTAGAGGTCGAATTCGTGTGACATTCGATGGAGCCTACCGGGCTCGAGTGTCAACGGGACGCGGCGGGCGGGTCACCAATGTGCAACGACCCGCCCGGCCGCGTGGACCTCTCGTCAGGCAGCCGTCGGCGCCGCCGCCCGAGCCTGCGTGTCGTGACGCGTGAGGTACGCGCCGACCATCGCACCGACACGTGCGCCGGCCGCGACGTCGCTGGGGAAGTGCATGCCGGCATAGAGCCGGGCGAACGCGACCTGCGACGCGAGGCCAGCGAACTCGCTCCGACGCTCGGGCATCAGTGCGCCGAGCACCTCGGCGGCGGCGTAGGCAGCCGTCGCGTGTCCCGAGGGATAGGACGGATTGTTGCCCGGCACGTGACCGACGGGGTGCAGGGTCGCATCGACCGCCCACGGCCGCGATCGCATCGATGCGCCCTTCACCGTCTGGGCGACGTCGTTGGCCAGCGTGAGCGCCGTGTCGACGGCGAGGAGCGCGTGGCCGCGTTCTGCGTCACCGAGCGACGACGATGTGACGATGTCGTGCCACATCGACATGAGACCGGCTGCACCGAGCTGCGCGGCTGCGACGTCGCCGTTGGGAGTACGTGCATCCTGCAGCTCGTGGAGGGTCACGAGCTCGGCTCGTTCGATCTCCTTGTCGGGCGCATAGCCGCCGGCCTGAACGGCGAAGGAACGAAAGAGCCAGGCCTCGGCTTCGGGATGGTCGCGTTCGAACTGGGCGGCAGCGACGCGCCCCTGGTCAGCGGCCTCGGAGAGGGAGGTCGCGATGGCTGCAGGAACCTGCAACGGAGCGGGGACGTTCATGTGATCTCCTACGGGGAAGGGTTGCTCGCCTGGGCGGCGAGCCGTTTTAACCCTGTGTCACGGTGATCTCTGCGAACCTACCAGAAGGTTCCCGCCGCCCGACGCGGTTCATCGTCCGGAGGCGGGCGTAGGCTCGGGCACGTACTACCTGCCACTCCCCCATCTCGATCGCAGGGACCTCCCCCACATGACCGTCACGCTCCGCGCCCGCCCCACGGGTGCACGAAGTGACGCGCCCGACGTTTCCCGTCTGCGCGTCAACCGACCAGAAATTGCCTGCACGACCACGGGCAGGTACCGAACCACGTTCGTCGTATACCGTGAGTGGCAACTCGCCGCTGTCGAAACGACCAACGGAGTTCTCCCGATGACGAAGCTGCTCGATCCCGCGATGCTCGGGTCTGAGGAAGCGTACGACGACGGTTCGGCCTGCCGCCTCTGGCGCAGCTTCCGCGGCGACGTCGAGCCCCGTTTCGTGACGGAGAGTGAGCGCGAGTGCGCCGAACTGCTCGACTTCTACGGTATTCCGTGGGAGTACGAGCCGGTCATGTTCGTGCTCGAGACCGACGAGACCGGTCGCGTGTCGGAGGGGTTCCGCCCCGACTTCTACCTGCCGGAGCTGAACCTCTTCCTCGAAGTGACGACGATGAAGCAGGAGTTGGTCACCAAGAAGCACCGCAAGATCCGCAAGCTGCGCGCGCGCTACCCCGACGTCAACGTGCGACTCTTCTACCGACGCGACATCGAGGCGCTCGGCCAGAAGCTGCGCTCCCGGGGCGCATCGACGGCGACGAGCGTCGACGGACTCCTCGCAGGCTGAGCAGCTGCTGCGCATACGGGCGACGGGCTTTTGGGACTGTGGGTTCCGGGCGACAGTCCGTAAGACACGCAGGTCATTGACTTTTCGGAGTATCCGCCGAAAGCTGTCGGATGCTCGTTCGCCCTGCAGTCCTCCTGCTCACCACGGTGTTTCTCGCCGTGCCCCTCCTCGCCCCGACGGGATCGGTGGGTGCGACGCTCTGCGTGGACGCGGCCGGGGGCGCCTGCGAGGTCACGATCGTTGCGGGTGTCGCCGCGGCCCAACCGGGCGACACGCTCGACGTCGCGGCGGGGACCTACCCCGAGCAGGTGACGATCGACAAGCCGCTCACGCTCCGCGGGCCGAACGTCGGGCGCTCCGTCGATGCGACGCGTGTGGCCGAGGCAGACGTGACGGGGGCCCTGTTCCTCACGTCGAGCAACATCACGATCGACGGCCTCCGGTTCTCCGGTCTCGCGTGGAACGTCTACTCCGCCAAGATCTCCCCGAGCGACTCGACCGAGGTCGACGACGTCACGATCCGATCCAACCGGTTCGAAAACATTCGTGGGTACGCGGTGCGCCACCGACACAACGGCCTGGCGGTGCCCGCACTCCAGGCCCAGGACCATCGCTGGTCGGTCACCGACAACGTCGTCGCCCAGTGGCAGGATCCGAACGTCGGCGCGTTCCAGATGTGGGGCATCTCCGACATGGTCGTCAGCCGCAACCGCGTGACCCGCACCCCGGACGGCGCCTCCGCGTTCGCCCTCCAGGCGAACACCTCCCCCGGGGCGGTCATCGAGGACAACGAATTCACCGGCATGTCGAGCGCGCTCCAGGTGTCGGCGTCGTGGCTCGACGTCAGCAACGTGCTCATCGCGCGCAACCGGGTCTCGAGCAGTGGACAGGGCTTGGTCATCCGGCCTGACGTTGCGATGTACACGATCAGCGACGTACACGTGGTCGAGAACCACGTGTCGGGTAACCAGTACACCGCGATCTCCATCCACGGCGGAAGCATTGGACGGGTGGCTGACATCGAGTTCGCGTACAACGTCATCGACGTGGATGCCGCGAAGCTGCTCGCGCCGCCGGCTGCGACCGTGCAGACCTCCGCGATCGACCTTCCCTTCAACAGCGCAGCACCATCGGCGCACGGGCACGTCGAGGTGCACCACAACGTCATCACGTTCACCGGGGTGGCGTCCGCCGGCATCACCCCCATCGGCGTACTCGTGCGCGGCGAGGCACAGGATGTCGACGTCCACGACAACGTCATAGACGGCGGGGGCGTCGTGGCAGGCGCGGGAGCGACGACACCCGCGACGTCGGTGCTCGTGCTGACGGCGGAAGTGGCGACGGGCCCGCCGCTGGCCGGAGCGTCGATCAGGATCACCAGCAACCAGTTCACGAAGGTCACCACGGCGCTCGCCGTGAAGGACACGCAGGCGGGCACGTACACGGCTCCTCCCATCGGCGTGCTCGTCGTGTTCGCAGGCAACGTCGTCACGCAGGTTCCCGGGCTCGCCGTTGCATCCGGCGGCACCGGCGAGGTCGTCGACGCACGCGACAACGCGTGGGACTGTGGAGACACGCTCGACACACCGGGGTGTCCGACGTCAGCCGGTCTCGTCGACGCATCCGACCACCTCATCCTCGAGGTGCATGTCGACCAGGCGCGGGTGGAGACTGGTAGCACGGGCACCGTGGTGACCGCCGACCTCACGCGCAACCAGTCGGGCGCGCTGGTGTCGGTGCTCGTGTCTGACGACGTGCAGGTCACGTTCGGGACGAATCTCGGCGCAGTGCCCGTGCGTCGCGCGGCTGCTTCGGGCCACGCCGTCGCCCCCTTCACTCCCGGTGCGACCACCGGAACCGCGACGGTCACGGCATCGGTTGGTGGCCTCGTCGGCGAGGTCGAGGTGACCATCGTCGCAGCGGCTGCTCCCCCGACGGTCGGGGGCCCTGCGGGCGTGACCACGCCCGGCCCGGTCACGCCGGCGGCGGACCCCGACGACATCGCGCCGCAGCTGACCCGCCTCAGCCTGTCGCCCGCACGATTCCGCGCCGGCACCGGCCGCGTCAGCTTCGGCGGCACGCAACCGCGAACGGGCACCACCATGAGGTGGCACCTCAACCGGGCCGGAACCGTGCGCCTCACTGTCTCCCGACGCGTGCGCGGGCGCATGGATGCCGGGCGATGTGCCGCGTCGACCCGCGCAAACGCTCACGGGCGCCCATGCATGCGCTACGTCGCCGTGCCGGGCATCATGCGACGGTTGGCAGCCGCCGGCGTGAGCGAGATGCGGTTCACCGGCGCGATGAACAAGCGCGCGCTCCGGCCTGGCTCGTATCGACTTGCGGCGACGCCGGCCAGCGCACCGAGGGGCACGAAGCCGGTGTTCGCGGCGTTCACGATCCTGCGCTGACCGGGATCCCCGGCAACGTGGCGGGCACGCCATGCGACACCGGTCGATCGGACCGGTAGGCTACTGACATGAGCACCGAACCCCGATTGGGATCACAGCTGTACGACGGTGAGCAGATCGCCGCACGCGTGGCGGCCCTGGGCGAGGAGATCAGCGCCTTCTACGAGGGCTCGGTGCCGCTCCTGCTCACGGTGCTCAAGGGCGCGACCGTGTTCGCGGCCGACCTCACCCGCCGGATGACGGTCGCCCACGAGATGGACTTCCTCGCGCTCAGCGCGTTCGGCGAGGGCGGTGCGGGCGTGCAGGCACAGATCCTCAAGGACCTGCAGATCCCGGTGCACGGACGCGACATCCTGCTCGTCGAGGACGTCGTCGACACCGGCCTGACCCTCCGTTTCCTCGTGAAGTACCTGCAGACCTACGAGCCTGCGTCGATCGAGGTGGTGACGCTGCTCGACCGTCCACATCGTCGCTTGGTCGACGAGCAGGTGCGGTTCCGCGGGTTCACCGTGCCCGACAGGTTCTATGTGGGCTACGGGTTCGACTACCGCCAGCGTTACCGCAACCTCGCGGGCCTGCACGAACTCGAGCTCGACGAGACGACCCGGCGCACGCTGCTCGAGGTCGACAGCACCAGCTGACCGGTCGGCTCAGGTCACCGAGGCGATGAACGGCACGTCGGTCGGGTGCCCGTAGGCGTGCGGCGCAACGGTCACCGGAGCCGGGAGCGGCCCGTCGAGGGTCAGCGGCGCGTGATCGAATCCGATGACCTCGACCACGTCGAACGCGTCGAGGAAGCCCGCCTCGTCGAATCGCTGTCGATCGACCAACACCATGCAGCCCATCGCGACGAACGCAGCCCCGGCCCACGCGAAGGCCATGAGTGGTGCACGCCCACCCTCGAGCACGAGGAGCACGGCAGCACCAGCCATCGCGAGCTGGATGGCGTGCTTGGCGCACGTCCACGTTCGCGAGTCGAGCTGCGGGTAGGGGCTGGTGCCGTCAGTCATGGTGGGTCCTGCCTCCACTATGGGGCCAGACCCGCTGATCGACAAGGGCCCGCCGTGGGTAGAGCGGAGCGAGATGCGACGCGCTCCCGCCACTCGAACCACCCGACGGATGTTGACCGCGTGGTTGCTGACGATGGGTGTCGCGCTCCTCGCGCCGATGGCCGCGAGCGCACACTCCCACGTGCTCGTCGCCGAGCCGGCCGACAAGGCCGTCGTGCCCGATGCGCCCGGGCAGTTGCGTCTCCTCTTCTCGGGCAACGTCACCGTGCAGGCCGGGAGCATCCAGGTGTTCGACCCCGACGGGCAACGGGTCGACCGCGGCGCGCCCTCCACACCCGGCGGCGGAGCGCACGTGACCCAGCGGCTCGACGCGTCGGCCCGCGGCACCTACGGCGTCTCGTACCGCGTGTCGAGCGAAGACGGGCACGTCATCACGGGCACGATGACGTTCTCGGTGGGAGCTGCGGGGGCCGAGAGCGACGCCGCCCGCGACGCGACGGCCGATGCTGCGCACGTCGATCGCGGCCTCCAGGCAGCCTTCTCCACGACCCGCTTCATCGAGGTGCTCGCGCTCCTCGTCGCGGCAGGCGGCGGACTGTTCGCATGCCTCATCGCGCCGGGCTGGCGTCCCCGCTGGGTGATCGGCTCACTCGTCGTGTTGCTGGTCGCGTACGCCGTGGGCTACGTACTCAATGCGGCGCTCGCCCACGGCGACGGCCTGGGAGGCGCGTTCGACCTCGACGCGATTCGTGCCAGCGACGACACCCCCTTCGCGCTGTCGGTCAGGATCCGGGCGCTGATCGCGGTGGTGGCGATCGGCCCTGCACTCGTGCTGCGCACCCAGGCGGAGCGCCTGGCGCCGGTCGCGCGCTGGCTCCTCGCGATCATCTTCGCCGGGCTCGCAGCCAGCATGTCGATCACCGGTCACGCGGTGACGACGTCGCCGATCGAGCTGCGAATGCCCCTCGACATGGTCCACGTGATCGCCGCGGCGATCTGGATCGGGGGCCTCGTGCAGCTCCCGGCGCTGGCGCCCATCGTGCATGCGCACGTCGAGTGGATCCGCCGATTCAGCCGCACGGCCTTCGCCGCAGTGGTGGTGATCCTCCTGTCGGGCGCCTACGCGACCTACGCCGAGCTCGACCTCCACCCACACGAACTGGTCGACTCGCGCTACGGCCGCATCATCCTCGCGAAGCTGCTCCTCTACGCGGCGACGATGCCGCTCGCGTGGAACAACATGACCGCCTTCGTGCCGAACCTGCAGGCGCGCATGCAGGACGCGCCACGCATGCTGCGCCAATATGTCTGGCGGGAGCTGTTCCTGCTCGTCGTGGTGCTCGGGCTCACCGTGTGGCTGATCGCCACGCCGCAGCCCCATTGAGCTCGCGGCTCAGAGGTACTTCATCGGGTCGACGGGGTTGCCGTTCTCCCGCGTCTCGAAGTGCACGTGGGGCCCGAAGCAGTGACCGGTGCAGCCGACGTAGCCGATGACCTCGCCCTGGTTGACGAGCTGGCCGACGTGCACTGCGATCTGCGACTGGTGGCCGTAGCCCGTCGACAGGATGCCCGCATGCTGGATCTGCACCATGTTGCCGTAGCCCGACATCCAGCTCGCCCAAGTGACGACACCTGACGCGGCCGCGTGGATCGGCGTGCCGGTCGGTGCTGCCAGGTCGACCCCTGCGTGGAGGCGGCCCCAGCGCTGGCCGAACGGCGAGACCATCGCGCCACTGACGGGGTAGATGAGGCCTTGGGCCGAGAGCGACCCGGTGACGCCGGCATAGGTCACGGCGCCGGTGCGGATGGCTTCCTGGAGCACGCCCGCATCGGCCTCGAGGTTGTCGAGCTCCTTGTGGAGCGCGCCCTCACGCTCGTTGAGCGCGGAGATGAGCTTGTCGCGCTCGACCTTCGCCGAGACGACCTCGGCCCGCTGCGCCTCGATCTGCGCGCGCTTGCCGTCGACCTCGGCACGGGAGGCGTCGAGTTCGGCGATGTCGCTGCGGATCTGCTGCTGCACGAGATGGTTGCGGCTGCGCTTGAGACGCACCGCGCGCTGGGTGGTGTCGATGCGGTCGATGATCGTCTTGTCGACGCCGACGACCTCGCCGAGCGCTTCCTGGCGATTGAAGAGCTCGGAGAGTGAGCCTGAACCCGCGAGCTGCTCGAGCATGCCGGTCTCGCCGTTGGTGTAGGCCGCGACCACGCGACTGGCGAGCAGCTCACGCGCGTCGGAGAGCTGTCCGTTGAGCACGGCGATCTGCGCCTTCTGCAACACGAAGTCGCGCTTGAGCTTCGCGATGCGCTCCTGCCGGCGGGCGATGCGGTAGTCGAGGCCGTTGATCTCCACCGAGAGGTTGTTGATCGGCACGTCGAGTGCGGCGATGCGCCGATTCAGCACGGTGAGCTGGCGCGTGATGCTCGCCTGGCGCCGGTCGACGACGGCGATGTCGGCCTTGGCCTCCCGGGCCTCGGTACGGGTCTGTCCGAGTCGGTCCTCGAGCACGCCCGCCGAAGCGACCGAGACGAAGACGAGGAGGAGTACGGAAAGCGAGGTGATGACGATCGAGCGGAACATGCTCGAAGTACACCATGGTGCAGGCTTTTTGCGCGATGCTCAGGCGGGGGGGTGGCCTTCGTGCGACGGTTCGGTGGCCCCGTGCGACCCCGCGTCTGGCCGGTCGCGATCGGCGACCATGTCGTGGATCTTGCGGTCCTGGAGCATCATCTGCCGCTCCATGGCGAGCACGCGCTGGGCGTTCGTCTGCAGCTCCTCAGGGAGCTGGCCACGGCGGAAGCTGCGATATGCGCCCTCACCGAGCGCCTCCACCCGGCGGGTCCGTTCATCACGCATGGCGCGGTATCGATCTCGCTCCCGACGCAGCGCCATCGAACCGGTCGTTCGCGCCTGCAGCGGGTCGACGCTGCGATCGAGCAGGGCCGCGACCCGACGGTCGATGCGCAGGAGGGGAGCGTGCTGGTCGGTTCGGTCGAGCGACAGGTAGATGAGCCAGAGCACCATCGCGACGAGCACGAATCCTCCGGCTTCGGCACCACCGGAGCCGCGCACCATGGCGGCGATCACCCAGCCCCACGCGATCGCCCCGAAACCGATCGCGCCCGTCGCCAGCAGCGTGCCCTTCACGCGACGATGCGTGAGCTCGACGCTGTCGTCGTCGCCGTCCACCTCGTCCTCCAGCCACGCCGAAGGGCCATCGGAGAAGAAGTCGCCGAAGGGATTGTCGGTCACCGGCTCGAGCGGCACGAGCTCACCGGGCGTGGGTACGGGGCCGTGCGAGCCGAACGCTTCCGGCGGGTCCCACGTCGATCGGTCGGCGAGGGTCGAGTCGACCTCCGTCGGCTGGCGGTCGAGCGGTGCGGCAGACACCGCCGGCGCTGCGACCGGCGCAGGCGTCGGGGTCGGGGTCACCGGCGTGTGGACCGGCGTCGGTCCTGCCGGCGCTGGCGGGACGTAGGCGTCGAGGATGATCGGATCCGCAGGCGGCGCGGGTTCGACGGCCGGAGACTCGGGCGCCGACTCCACCAGCGTGAGCTCCGGCGCGTCACTGCCATCGGAGAGCGACGCGGCGATCCGCGCTGCGTAGCCCTCCTCCTCGGTACCGACCGATGTCTGGGTCGGCCTGACGCTCGGATGGAGTGGGATCGGAGGCTCACCGACGGGCGCGGAGCGGCCCGCCTCGCGCGGAGTCACGCCGTCGTAGTCGAAGGCGTGGGGATTGGGTGGCACGGCGCCGGCCGGCGGCTGCGCAGGTAGGTAGCTGACGTTGTCGGTCTCGACGTCAGGAACGATCACCACCGACGGGGTCTCCCCCGCGGGATTGGTGGCCGTCGACCCGTCAGGGATCGGTGCGGCGAGCCGGGCCCCGCAGACCGGACAGAAGTTCGCGGGGTGCAGCAGTTCCGTTGCGCAACTCATGCACTGCATCGTCTTTCACCTGTACCCCATTGCCGTCGTTCGAATCGACACGGTCGAGGGCGAACGCGGAACGTCGCGACGGGAGCGCGGCGAGGAGCGCGCCGAGCACGATGATGATGCCGCCGAGCCACAGGAGCGGCACCAGCGGATTGATGAACACCTTGGCCGTGATCGCTCCGTCTTCGGTGATGCGATCCATCGTCACGAACACGTCGCGTGCCCGCAGCCACTCGTGCTCGATCGCGACCTCGTTCGACAGCTCGCCCGAGGCGGGGTAGAAATCGCGTCCGGCGCGCATCTGCCCGAGGTCGGTGTCGCCGCGGCGCACGTCGAAGATCGCTCGGGTCTGCATGGAGGTCGCCCCCCGCTCACGCGTGACGTCGACGTAGTGGAACGAGTAGCCGTGCACCGAGAAGGTGTCACCCCGCTGCAGGTCGCGGGTCGTGGCGTGGCCCCAGGCGCTCCCGGCGATCGCGATCACCACGAGGCCGAAGCCGGCGTGTGCGAGCCACGCGCCCATGCGGCGCCGCTGACGCACGACCACGCCCCGGACGCGCGCCACGGCACGCTCGTGGGGCTCGGCCTCGCGCCGCGCGCGAGTGGATCGACGCAGGTCGGTGAGGACGCCGAAGATGACGAGTGCACCCAACGAGACGGCCGCGATGCCGACCGGGCTCGAGCCCGCACCGGCGAGCACGAGCACGACGCCCACGGCCACGCACAACAGGAACGGCCACTTCATCGCAGCCAGGGTGCGCCTGAGCGGCGTTCCCCGCCAGGCGATGAAGGGCGCGAACGCGACCAGGAAGGTCAGTGGGAGCCCGAACGCCGCGGCGAAGAAGTCGTACCACGGCTTCTCGAGGCTGATGCGCGACCCGGCGAGGGCTGCGGTCATGATCGGATAGACGACGCCCCACAGCACCACGAGCGCGAGCGACACGAGCAGCAGGTTGTTGAAGAGCAGGAGCGACTCGCGACTGACGACCGCGTCGACGTCGTGCTTCGCCTTGAGGATGTCGCGGCTGCGGTAGAGCAGCGCCATCGCGCCGACCGCGATGACGATCAGCGCGGAGATGAACCACCAGCCCACCGGGCTCGACACGAAGGAGTGCACGCTCGACAGCACGCCCGAGCGGGTGATGAAGGTGCCGAAGATCGACAGGGCGAACCCGAGGGTCGCGAGCACCGCGTTCCAGAATCGCATCATGCCCCGGCGCTGCTGCACCATGATCGAGTGCATGAGGGCGGTCGCCGTCAGCCACGGCATGAGCGCGGCGTTCTCGACCGGATCCCACGCCCAGTAGCCGCCCCAGCCGATCTCCTCGTAGGCCCAGCGCGCCCCGAGGATGAGCCCGAGCGTGAGGAAGATCCAGCTGAGCATGACCCAGCTACGGGTGGTCGCGATCCACGCATCGTCGCGGCGCCGGGCGAGGAGGGCGCCTGCCACGATGGCGAACGGCACCGTCACGCCGACGTAGCCGATGTAGAGGGCCGGGGGATGCACGGCCATCCAGTAGTTCTGGAGTGACGGGCTCATGCCAGCACCGTCGCGTGCAACCTGCTCGACGATCGCGAACGGGCGCGACACGAACGACACGAGGAGCGCGAAGAAGCTGGCGACCGTCAGCACGATGCCGGTCGCGAACGCCAGCATCGAGGCCGAGACGCGTGCCTTGCGCAGGCTCCGCACCATGAGCGCACCGAAGCCCGCGAGCACGGTGAGCCACATGAGCAGCGAGCCCTCCTGCCCGCTCCAGTACGACGTGATGCGGTAGGTGACGGGCAGGTCGAGGCTCGTGCGGTCGTGCACGTAGGCGAGCGTGAACTCCTGCGACACGAGACCGAGGACGAGCAGGAACGACGCGGCGATGGCGGCGTAGAGCAGCACGTGCAGGAGCCGGCCGCCGAAGTTCGCGAGGCGATCGGTCGTCGCGGGAAGCTCGCGATCGCGTTCTGCCGGCGCATCGGGCGTGGCTACGAGCAGGCGACGACCACCGACGAACGAGGTCACGGCGCCGGTCACCGCGGCGAGCAGTGCGAGGAGGACGAGTGCCTGGCCGAGGATGGCGAGCGTCACGCGACCACGCCCCCGGTCAGGACCCGGAGCGGGACGTGCCGCCGTCGGATGCGAACTTCGACGGGCACTTGGTGACGAGCGAGTTCGGCTCGGCGCGGAATACGTTCGTGCCGTCGGGCTGCTCGACGAGCTTGCCCTTCATGATCACGTTGCGGCCGACGCGGAAGGCATCGGGCACGCTGCCGCGGTAGGTGACCTTCGTTCGGTGCTTGCCGTCACGATCGGTCATGAAGAACGTCATCTTCTTCGTGTGCGCGCCGGTGACCGGGGCGGCTGCGATGCCGTCGACCTGCACGACCTCGCGCGTGGCGATCTCCTTCTTGGAGACCAGCTCCGCCGCCTGCAGTACAGGCTCCTGCACCGACCCGCCGCGCAGCGCGACGAAGATCATGAAGGTGGCGAGCACGACGGCCATGCCGAGTGCGGTGATGAGGCGGAAGCGACGGTTCACATCGGCAATGCTACTCCGGCCATGGGTCGCGCGCTGCAGCGCGCGGGTATTGCCCCTGGCCGCCGTGTCTCCTGATCGTGCGAGGATCGTCGCATGACCGACGACGCAGTGATCACCGTGCACGACCCGCTCACCGGCAACGTGGTCGGGAGCGTGCCGGTCGCGGGTGAATCAGACGTCGAGGCGGCGACCGTGCGTGCGCGCGCCGCACAGGTCGCATGGTCGGCCCGGCCGCCCAGGGAGCGGGCGCGCCTGCTCCTCAGGTTCCACGACGTGCTGCTCGATCGCATGGACGAGGTGCTCGACGTCGTGCAGTCGGAGACCGGCAAGGCCCGGCGCGACGCGCTCACCGAGGTCATGGCGGTTGCGGGCGTCGCACGTGAGTACGGGGTGCGCGGCCCACGCATCCTCAAGCCGCAGCGGCGCCGCGGCGGTATCCCACTCCTCACGACCTCGCACGTGCACCGCGTGCCCTACCCGGTCGTGGGCGTCATCTCGCCGTGGAACTACCCGTTCCTGCTCGCGATCGGTGATGCGATCGCCGCGCTCGTGGCCGGCTCGGCGGTCGTCATCAAGCCGGCCGAACTGACCCCCCTGTCGGCGGTGCTGGCACGGCAGCTGCTGGTGGATGCCGGCATGCCTGCCGAGCTGGTGCAGCTGGTGCAGGGGAGCGGTGAGCTCGTCGGGGGCTGGCTCATCAAGCGTTGCGACTACGTGTGCTTCACGGGATCGACGCGGGTCGGGCGCATCGTGGCAGAGGCTGCGGCCCGTCGCCTCATCCCGTGTTCGCTCGAGCTGGGCGGCAAGAATCCGGCGATCGTCACCGCCGACGCGAAGCTCGACGACGTCGTCGAGGGGCTCGTCGCGGGCGCGTTCGCGAACTCGGGCCAGTCGTGCATCTCCCTCGAACGCGCCTACGTCGAGCGCGGCATCTACGAACCGCTGGTCGCCGCGCTCGGCGCGCGCGCCCGCGGCCTCGCCCTCGCCACGAACGACGGATGGCGCACCGACGTGGGGAGCCTGGTCGGGGTCGACCATGCGGGCCGGGTGGCGGAGCAGGTCGCCCGGGCGATCACCGACGGCGCGACCGCGGTGGCCGGTGGCCACCCTCGGCCGGACCTCGGCCCAGCGGTGTTCGAGCCGACCGTGCTGACGGACGTGCCTGCGACGACCCCGCTGGCCCGCGACGAGACCTTTGGCCCGGTCATCGCGCTCTACCCCGTCGACACGGTCGACGAGGCGATCGCACGCGCCAACGACACGGAATACGGGCTCAACGCGAGCATCTGGGCCGGGTCGCGCCGCGACGCGCGCCGCATCGCCGCTCGGGTGCAAGCGGGCAGCGTCTGCATGAACGCGACGCTCCTCGCCTACGCAGCTCCTGCCGCGGAGATGGGCGGCTGGGGGCAGAGCGGCCTCGGGCGACGCCATGGTCGCGACGGCGTGCTGCGCTTCACCAAGACGCAGAGCCGGCTCGGCAGTTTCCACGCACACGGCGGGTTCGATGCCATCGTCGGGGCCGTCACGAGCCCGCGGCGCGCGCGCCTGCTCAACCGCGCCTACGCCGTCTGGCGACGCGCACCGTTCCTGCGCTGACGCCTAGTCGATCGGTGGCCGGTCGGGCATAGGCGCACCGCCGACGAGCTCCTCGCCGGCGCCGGGCTGCCGCTGGGCGACGCGGCTGCGCCAGCCCCGCTCGTCGAGCCACTGTCCGATAGATGCAGCGAGCGGCGCACCGTTCGCGTAGAGCGCCGGCAGCCAGATCGGGACGTGCAGGAAGTCGGCATCGGTGTACCAGAACTGCCGCGTCGAGGCCAGCATCCCCTCGTACGCCGGACCTGCGATCGCCAGGCCGAGCGCCACGAGCGCGATGCGCAGGTCGCCCCGCAGGCGCAGGCGCACGACGGCGAGCAGCGTGAGGGCGACGAGGCCCGCGATGCGCACGCCCTCGCCACCGACGTTCCAGTCGAGCGACGGCGCCGCCGACAGCGCGTACGCGGCCGCGAACCAGCCGAAGTCGATGAGGATGCGCGACCGCACGGTGCGACCGCCGGCCCATGCACCCGGTTCGCCTGTGGGCGGCGCACCGAGCATCCCCCTGCGGCTCACGATCATCGACGCACCCCACGCGGCGATGGCGAGGGTCACGCCGAACTGCAGGAACACCCACCACGCCTGCCCCGCGAACTCCGGCCGCTGGTACTGGAGCGTGCCCGAGCGCACGTGGAGCTGGTCGAGCAGGCTCCCGAGCACGCCGCACACGAAGACCAGCGCACCGAGGTCGCGCCAGAGCCAGAGCTTGTGCTGCGGGATGAAGCGTGGTCGCGTCATGCGGTCGAGCTACCCGCATCCTCGGCGAATTCCACGTCATCGCCGAGGCGCGGTCCGCGGCTCGCGCACGAACACTCCTGCCACCAGCGCTGCGCCCGTGCAGCGCTCGTCGCACCAATGATCGCGTCGACGCGCACATGACCGTCCACCGCTCCCCGAAGACACGAAAGCCCCGGTTCGTGAGAACCGAGGCTTCCGTGCGTGGTGTTGATGCCGAAGGATCGGGATCGGTGGTCGATCAGTCGATCGTGACGTCGACGGGCGAGCCGGTCATGTTGGCGATGCTCTGGGCGGAAGCGATGGCGTTGCCGACGCGTCCTCCGTAGCCGTAGCCTGAGCCGTAGCCCCGGGAGTAGCCGCGGCCCGTGCCGTAGCCGTACCCGGTGTTGCGGTAGCGGTACTGGTCCGCACCCATGGTCTGGCCGATGCCACGACCCTGCGTGTAGCCCTGGCTGAAGGCGGTTGCCTGTGTGCGGAGCTTCTCGTACTGGGCGAGGAACTCCATCTCGGTGCGGCCCTGCTTGCGGCCCTGGTTCCACCCGCTGTCACGTCCGCGCACTTCACCTTCGCGTCCAGCGAGGGCTTCGTAGCGGCGAAGTTCCGTCCAGCTCGGGCCGGTGCCCTTGCCGATCATCACGCCGGCGACAGCGGCGAAGATGGCGAGGATGACGGCGACCAGGATCATGCCTGCCTTGCTGCCACCGCTCTGAGCGGGGGCTGCGGTCTGCATGATGACCGGTGCCTGTGGTGCGTACTGCGCAGGAGCTGCAGCATAGGTGGGCACGGTGAGTGCCTGCGAATGCGTGTGGGCGTCCATGGCGTCGAGGTGCTTGGTGTAAGGCGAGTTCACGTCGATCCTTCCCTTTCGTGAAAGGCCATCGGCCTGTGGAACCCCTTGGTGGGTGATCCGCAGCCGATGATTGCTTCGGCACCTGTATGTCGCCCCGCCGGCTCCCGTTTGGTCCAGAATCGGATACCCCTTGGCCTTCGATGGCCCCCGGCGTGGCCGCTTTCGTGGCCGCATCCGCCGGCAACCCGCATTCAGCCGTGGTTGCGCGGCCGGCCACCCGCGTCGATACCGGGGAGCGCTGCGCGCAGCGCTGCCGCCGACGCGCGCTGGATACGGCTACCATTGCCGCTGTGACCGGTCAGTCCACCACCCGCCGCGCGCCCTGGCGCACCCGCCTGTCGGGGCCGTACGCCCCGGCGACCGCGCGGCGCGCCACCGGCATCGCGCTCTTCCTGCAGTGGTTCATCGTGCTCACCGGTGCGACCGTGCGCCTGACCGGCTCGGGGCTCGGTTGCCCGAACTGGCCGACCTGCACGAAGACGCGCGCGGTGCCCGAACTCAAGGCCCACGAACTCATCGAGTTCCTCAACCGCATGACCACGACGCCGACCCTCATCGCAGCGCTCGTCTCGATGTGGATCTGCTGGCGGCTGGCCGGCCCGCGTCGGCGCGACCTGCGGATCGGCTCGAGCCTCGTCGTGTTCGGCGTGCTGGTGCAGGCGGCCCTCGGCGCGCTCACGGTCATCCTCGAGCTGCCGCCCGAGATCGTGAGCGTGCACTACCTCGTGAGCATCCTGCTCATCTCCGCCGCGGTGTTCACCTGGCACGCGAGCGGCTTCGACCGCCCGATCGGGCTCGTGCGCGGCGCGGCGGGGCGCACGCGGCAGCTCGCGGGCGTGCTCATGCTGCTCGCCCTGCTCGCCGTGATCGTCGCCGGCGTGCTGACGACCGCCTCGGGTCCGCACTCGGGATCGGCGGGCACGGGCGAGGTCGTCGACCGGTTCGGCATCTTCCAGCTCGCGGTGACGCTGCATGCGCGCGGCGCCTACGCCTTCCTCGTGCTGGTGGTCGCCCTCACCTCCTGGCGCGCGCGACGTGGACCCGCGTTGCGTGACCTCGGCATCCTGCTCGTGCTCGTCGCGCTGCAGATCGCGCTCGGTGAGGTGCAGTACCGCAACGGGCTGCCGTGGGGCGTCGTGCTCGCGCACGTGGTGAACGCCGCGCTCTTGTGGCTCGTCGCTTCACGCGTGGCGATCGACGCGGCCTACGAACCCACTGCGGGGCCCACAAGCGCGCGCACAGCTCCCCCGACGCATGACGAGGCCGTTGCGGCGCGGTAGGCTCGGCGGCATGACTACGACCGCACCTGTCGAGGTGGGCCAGCTCGTGCCCGACCTCACGCTCAACGATGACCAAGGCTCCCCCGTCGCCCTCCGCGGCCTCACCGGGAAGCGCGTGGTGCTCTACTTCTACCCGAAGGACGACACGCCCGGCTGCACGACGCAGGCCTGCGGGCTGCGCGACAACTGGAGCGAGTTCGAGGGCGTCAGCGACCTCGTGCTCTACGGCGTGTCGCCTGACAGCGAGGCGAAGCACCAGAAGTTCCGCGCCAAGCACGAGCTGCCGTTCCACCTGCTGGTCGACACCGACCACGAGCTGGCCGACGCCCTCGGGTTCTGGGTGGAGAAGAGCATGTATGGCAAGAAGTACTGGGGTATCGAGCGTTCGACCGTGGTGATCGGTCCCGACGGCGTCGTCACCGACGTGGCGCGCAACGTGAAGCCGGGCGAGCACGTCGCGTGGCTGCGCGAGGCGCTCGCGCTCTGATGGCGCGCCTGCCGAAGCGACCGAAGCTGCCCGACGTGCGTGCCCTGCCGGGCGCGGGCGTCGTCGGCAAGGGCGCGGGTGCGCTCGGCAAGGCGGCGAGCCGGCTGCCACATCCGCCGACGATTCCGTTGCCCGGACCCCTCGCACGCGCGAGCGCGGGCGCGCGCACGCGAGCGCGGCGCGCAGGCGTGAAGATCTTGACGACGGGATCAGGCATACCCGTAGTGCGGCCGGTCGCCGAGCTCGGCATGCGCCTCATGTTCGACAACCTCTCGGGCCGCTGGGAAGCGATTCGCGAGGACCCCCAGTACCGCGAGGGATTCCGCGAGTGCCTGTCCTACCTGCCGCATGGGTTCCGGCCACGTCGCGTGCTCGATGCGGCGTGTGGGACCGGGCAGGCGACGAGCGTGCTCATCGAGCGATGGCCGGGCGTGCGGGTGTTCGGCACCGACATCTCCCCGAAGATGGTGCAGGCCGCGACCGAGCTCGTGCCCGAGGCTGCGTTCCAGGTCGCGTCGGTGCACAAGCTCCCATTCGCCGACGGCGAGTTCGACCTGGTCACCGCACTCGACGGCGTCATCGACCTCGCCGAGATGCTGCGCGTGCTGCACCGCAAGGGCCGGTTGCTCATCGTCTACTCACGTGAGGGCACGACGCCCGTGTCACGCGACCTCGACGAGCTCGCCACCGAGGCGTTCGCGATCGGCGCGTTCGCCGACGCACACACCGAGACGCGGTCACACGCGCTCGTGGTGCGTCACCGCCGCTAGGAGCGACGTTGGCGGCGCCGGTCGTCGAGGTGCCCGACCCAGCTGAAGAGCAGGATGATGCCGCACGAGACGAGCAGCATCCACCCCATGCCGTGGGCGACGCCGCCCGACGATGCGAGCAGGAGGGGGAGTCCCGCGAGGCCGATCAGCAGGCCGCCCACCGCACAGTTCATGGGATCGACGCCGAACCCGCCACTGGAACCGGGGCGGAGGTTCGCGGCGGCGAGCAGCTGGGTCGCGCGCGCAGGGCCGTGCATGGGTCCCGCGACGAACTTCAGGCCTCCGACCAGCAACACGACGCCGCCGAACAACTGCCCCAGCCCGGGCGTCACCAGCATGACGACGACCCCGACGGCCCCGATCGCGAGCCCGATGCCGCGTTCGAGCGGATGGAGACGTGTGAGGAGCGCATGCATGCGCTCGGTATCGGCAGGGAGGCGGACGCGCGTGAGCGCCGTGACACCCTCCCTAGAAGAGGCTGGTCTGACCCGACGTCGGCCCACCCGTGCCGCCGCGCCGCTTGCGGCGCGGGGCGCTCATGGCCGAGGCGACCGGTTCCCGCTCGACGACCGGGGTCGCCGGCGCAACC
>JAOPYW010000011.1 GCA_025964405.1 Thermoleophilia bacterium
CGTGTCGCCGCAGGTCGAGGCGCGCGTGCTGCGCAGCCTCGGTCTCGGCCGCGACCCGAGCGCGACGCAGATCGTGCAGCGCGACCGTCACGCCGCCCTGCTCGGCGCGCTCGCGGTGCTCGCGTCGTCACTCGACCGCATCGCGGTGGAGGTCAGGCACCTGCAGCGCGCCGACGTCGCCGAAGCTTCAGAGCCGTTCGGGCGGAGCCAGAAGGGCTCGAGTGCGATGCCGCACAAGCGCAACCCGATCGTGTCGGAGCAGGTGTCGGGCCTCGCCCGCGTCATCCGCGCCAACGCCGACGTCGCGCTGCAGAACGCGGTGCTCTGGCACGAGCGCGACATCTCGCACTCGTCGGCGGAGCGCGTGGTCTTCCCCGACAGCTTCGTGCTCACCGACTACCTGCTCGCCAAGGCGACGTGGCTCGTCGACGGGCTCGAGGTGCACACCGATCGCATGCGGGCCAACATCGCGGGCCAGCACGGGCTCGTCGCTTCGCAGCGCGTGCTGCTGGCGCTCATCGAGGCCGGCGCCGTGCGCGACGACGCCTACCGCGCGGTGCAGGAGGCATCCCATCGCGTGCTCGACCCGGCCGACGCTGCGGCACCCGACCTGGCCCGCGCCCTCGCCGACGATGCGCGCGTGACCGGCTCCCTCGACGCAGCCCGCCTCGCCGAGCTCACCGATCCCGACTTCGTGCCCCCGGGCGTCGCCGCGATCTTCGCCGAGCTCGAAGCGGCCGGCGGCGTGCTTCCGGGCGCCTGACGGTCGGATTGGAACGCCGCTGACCCGGGCATGCCCAACGCAGTGTTCGGGCGTGTACGCGCGTGCTTTCGCGTGCCCGCCCGCCAGCGATATGAGGAGTTCCCATGAGTAAGGTACGTCGCGCGCTCGTTTCCGTGCATGACACGACCGGCCTGGTCGAGTTCGTGCGTGAGCTGCAGGGCCTCGGCATCGACGTCGTCGCCGCCGACTCGACCGCGCCGCTCCTGCGCGAGGCCGGCCTCGACGTGCAGTCGGTGGAGGAGGCGATCGGCGCGCCCGCGCTCGTCGGTGGCTCCGCCGCGCGCACCCTGCACCCGCAGCTCTCGGCCGCCCTCCAGTGGAACGACGACCATGCAGCCGACGGCTCGTTCGACCTCGTGGTGGTGAACCTCAAGCCGTTCGAGCGCACGAGCATGCGCCGCGACAAGCGGGAAGAAGAAGTCATTTCGGCGATCGACATCGAGGGACCGTCGATCCTGCGCGCCGCCGCCGCCAACTTCGAGCGCGTCGTCGTGATCGCCGACCCCGAGGTCTACCCGCTCGTGCTCGAGGAGCTCACCGCCACCGACGGCGACCCGGGCTACGAGGCGCGCCGCCTGCTCGCCAGCCGCGCCTTCGACGCGACCGCGCACTACGAGCTGGCGGTTGCCAACTGGTTCAACACGGCCGAGGATTTCCCGACCTACCTGCTGCGCGACTACGTGAAGCTCGCCGACCTCGAGTACGGCGAGAACCCGCACCAGCGCGCCGCCTACTACGTCGAGGTCGGCGCGCGTCGCCACCTCCTGTCGATGGTCGAGCAGGTCGGGGGCGACGACCTCTCGTTCAACAACCTCGCCGACCTCAACGTCGCGCGCCAGGTCGCGAGCGACTTCACCATCCCGAGCTGCGTCATCGTCAAGCACGGCTCGCCCGTGGGCGTCGCGGCCTCACGCGGGGGAGCTGAGGCGTTCGACCTCGCCTTCGCCGCCGACGAGGCGTCGAGCTACGGCGGCGTGGTCGCGCTCAACCGACCCGTCGACTCGGACCTCGCCGCGACGATCGCCCAACACCGCTTCGACGTGCTGTTCGCGCCGGGCTACGACGAGGGCGCGCAGGCGATCCTCGGCGAGCACGTGCCCGACATGCGCGTGCTGTGGGATCAGGAGCGCCGCACCAAGAGCCCGGGCGAGAAGGACATCCGCCGCGTCATCGGTGGCATCCTCGTGCAGGATTCAGACCTCGAGCACGAGGAGCGCGAATACATGGACGTCGTCACCAACGCGACGCCCTCCGAGGCGCAGTTCGGTGACCTGCTGTTCGCCTGGCGCGTCTCGCGTTGGGTGCGCTCAAACGCGATCGTGCTCGCCAAGGACCTCGTCACCGTCGGCATCGGCGGCACGCATGCGTCGCGCCACGACGGCATCGCGCAGGCGCTCGGCAAGGCAGGCGACCGCGCGCAGGGCGCGGTGCTCGCATCCGACGCCTTCCTCGGCTACGACGACGCCGTCGAGCTGGCCATCAAGGCCGGCGTGTCGGGCATCATCCAGCCCGGCGGCTCCGATCGCGACGACGACATCATCGCGCTCTGCGACGAGGCCGGCATCGCGATGGTGTTCACGCATCGTCGGCACTTCCGCCACTAGGCCGGGGGAGCTGTGAGCGGCGCCGAAGCCATCGGCATTGCAGCATCGACGTGGGGCGTCGGCATGGCCGTGAGCCCGGCGCTGCAGATCCGCGCGATGCTCAGGGAGGACGACGCCGAACCGATCTCGATCGGCTACTTCTCGGTGCTCCTGGTCGGGTTCTTCCTGTGGGTCGCCTACGGCGTCGTGCAGCACTCGTGGGTGCTCATCATCCCGAACGCGATCTCCGCGGTCTTCGGCATCGGCGTGATCGCGACCGCGCTCCACGTCAAGCGTCGCCAGCGCGACGCCAGCTGAGCGGTCTTGGGCCCACGGCTCGCACGCCGGCCCACTAGAATCGCGGGCATGACTTCCCCCACCGAGTTCCCCGTCATCACCGACCTCATCGGCGGCACCCCCATCGTGCGCCTGCAGCGCATGGTCGAGCCCGGCATGGCCGAGGTGCTGCTCAAGCTCGAGATGTTCAATCCCGGCTACTCGGTGAAGGACCGCATCGGCGCACGCATGATCGACGCGGCCGAACGCGACGGCATCCTGACGCCGGGTGGCACGATCGTCGAGCCGACCTCGGGCAACACCGGCATCGGGCTGGCGATGACCGCGATCCAGCGCGGCTACCGCTGCGTCTTCGTCATGCCCGACAAGATCTCCCTCGAGAAGCAGAACCTGCTGCGCGCCTACGGCGCCGAGGTGATCGTCTGCCCGACCTCGGTCGATGCCGACGACCCCCGCAGCTACTACTCGGTCAGTGACAAGCTCGCCGCCGAGCTGCCGAACGCCGTCAAGCTCGACCAGTACAACAACCAGGCGAACCCGCTGACCCACTACGAGACGACCGGCCCCGAGCTCTGGGAGCAGGTCGACGGGCGCATCGACGCCTTCGTCTCCGGCATCGGCACCGGCGGCACGATCACCGGTGTCGGCCGGTACCTCAAGGAGCGCAATCCGCTCGTGAAGCTCGTGGGCGTCGATCCGCCCGGTTCGATCTACACCGACCCGAGCGACATCCACTCCTACCTCGTAGAGGGCATCGGCGAGGATTTCTGGCCGACCACCTTC
>JAOPYW010000145.1 GCA_025964405.1 Thermoleophilia bacterium
GCTCCGCCACCGGTGGCGCCCGCCACGGCGCTCGCTCCGGGCTGCATGCCGCCGCCGTTGGCCTGCGCGTACTGCTGCACCGCCGTGGCCAGCTGCTCGACGGCGACCTTCAGGTCGCTGACCGCCTGTTCGAGCGTGGGCGTTGCGCCGCCGGAGACCGCTCCCCCACCTGCGACGGCAGGCGACAGGGCAGCAGAAGTTGCAGACATGGTGCACATGGCGAGACCTCGTGACGGCGCGGCGAACAAAGGGCAGCGTGGCGAGCTGCGTGATCCTTCTTCCATCACCGTACGACGTGGCGCGGGAGCTGCCTAGGGGGATGTGGAGCGGTGCGCGCCAACACGGGCGCCCGCGGGGCGGCGCACGGCGCGGGCACCTACGGGGCGCGGCCTGACGACCCGGTGCGACGGGCGGTGTGCGCCATCGCCGCCCGGCCACCACGGAGCAGGACCGTCGTCGTCGCGGTTCGAGCCGCCACCACCGTCGTCGTCGCTCGCGTCGTCGTCCACCGGCAGGAACGCCGCGAAGCCGCGCATCACGAAGAGGACGACGAGCACGAACGCGGCCGCCTGCACCGTGAGCACGGCGATCGTGCCTGCAGCCACGCCCGGCGAGTCGAGCGACAGCAGCCACAGCCAGGCCGCGACGAGCCCGGGCACGGGGGCAGCGACCTGCCATGCGGCGCCTCCGCTGCGCACCCGATGTGCACACACGGCCGCCACCGCCAGGAACAGCACGGTTGGGGGCACGACCTCCATGCCGCTCACCGTAGCGCGCGCCCCGCGACGCATCGACTAGATTCTGGGCATGAGTTCACCTGCGCCGCACCACGACTGGCACGACGCCGTCAACGAATCCCTCACCGACGAGGAGCGCGCCGCGCACCGACGCACCCGTCGCTGGGGCATCGGCCTCGTGGTCTTCCTCCTCGCGTGGATCCCGGTGGTCTTCCTCGGGTTCCTCGGCCGCGGCTGAGGTCAGCTTCCGCGGCTCAGGGTGACCGGCGCGCCGGTCGCTTCCCAGACGTTGCCCGACTGGGTGAGGGCGTGCTTCGTGGGGCTCACGATGATCGCGCAGTTGGCGAACTTCTGGTTGCGGCCGAAGCGGTTGCCCGTCACCGTCAGTTCGCTCGTGCCGTACTGGTTGGCGCCGGCGATGTTGATCGAGCACCCCCCACCGTCGAGCCAGTTGCGATCGATCAGCAGGCCCGACGTGTGTGACACGGCCTGGTTGACCATGATCGCCGCGTTGTTGTGACCGGTGATCGTGTTGCCGACGAACCGGTAGTTCGAGCCGCCGTGCACCTGGATGCCGTCGTTGTGCGACTGGTTGTCGGCGTGGCCGGGATCCACGTCGTAGTGGGTCGAGTCGTGCAGCCACGACTGCTCGATCGTGACGTTCGACCGGAACACGCCGCCAGTATCGACTCCGCGCGTGCTCTCGATGCGTCGCAGGGTCATGTCACCGCCCATGAAGTCGTTGATCTTCACGCTCGGGAAGTCGGCGGTCAGCTCGCTGTCCTCCATGAGGAAGTTCGTGGCGCCGGCCGTCAGGTTCGTCAGCAGCGTCGCCGGTTCCTGTCCAGCACCGCGTCCGTGCACGCGGCTCCGACGTATCGTCACGTTCGCCGCCTTCACCTGCACCACGCCGTAGATGTCGAGTGCATCGATCACCGTGCCGGCCTTCGTGATGACGAGGTCGCCGTCATGCCGGGTGA
Organism: Thermoleophilia bacterium; assembly: GCA_025964405.1. Classification (GTDB taxonomy): domain Bacteria; phylum Actinomycetota; class Thermoleophilia; order Gaiellales; family SKUG01; genus JAGQUL01. Next base: position 1,718 of record JAOPYW010000145.1, read on the forward strand.
GCCGTGTGCCCGCAGGCACGCCCGTGTTCGAGGCGTTCGGCTTGACCACGCCGACGGCCGAACCCATCGACAGGTCGCGTGCGAGCACCATCAGCCATCCGTTGGTCTCGTCCCACGACCACGACCACGTGTTGTCGTAGGGCCACACGTAGACACGCTGGCCGTTCGGGCGAGGCTTCGCCGACCATTCGGCCCCCGACCACTGCCACGCGCCCACCGACGATGCAGCGGTGGAGCTGTCGACGTAGCCCCAGCCCTGCTGTGCGATCGAGACGGCGGCAGACGCAGCACTCGGTGCGCGACCGACATGGAGCACCACGGAGGCTGCGACGAGGAGGAACAGGAGACATCGGGTGAGGCGACGCGAAGCGGGGGAGGCCATGGATCCACGGTAGGCCTGAATGCGCGCGCGGTCAATCACCGCGGCCGCAGGAAGGGCCGCAGGGTGGCCGCCTCGGCGCACCGCGCGTTAAGCTGCGACCCCGTCGGACAAGCGACGGCACCGACGCGGTGGGCGGATGATGGATCTCGAGGAGACAGCGCGCGAAGGACGGGTGACGACGCTTCGCGCCTCGACCTCCGCGGGACGCACATCGACCGTGCGCGTCGCGCGTCACCCTCGCGCTTCGACGACGATGCGCCTCGCGCATTTGGAGCCCGCTCGCCCCCTGCTCGCCTGGTGTCGCGACCACGGCGTGACCGAGGCGCTCAGTGGCGGATTCTTCACCAAACCCGCGCAGGTTCCGCTCGGCTACCTGCACGTCGACGGGTCAGCCGTCGGATACGCGCCCTTCCGCGAGCCGTGGAACCTTCGTCGCGGCGCCGTGCACGTCGACGGCGCCGGCATCTACATCGGGTCGCTCGCCGAGCTCCAGACACGCTCGGGCCCCGTGCGCGGGGACGAGCTCCAGGCCGGCCCCCTGCTGGTGCAGGGGGGACGCACCGTGGTCGCGGAGATCGACCCGGAGGGCTTCTCCTCCACCAACGAGGAGTTCGACTCCGACATCACGATCGGGCCGCTGCCACGCACTGCCCTCGGCATCTCACGCGAGGAGCTCTTCGCGGTCACGGTCGACGGTCGCAGCGATGAGGACGACGGCATGACACTCGTCGAACTCGCAGACCTGCTGGTCGCGCTCGGCATCGAAGATGCGCTCAACCTCGACGGCGGTTCGTGCTCGGCGCTCATCTCCGGCGGGCGCATGCACAACCGTCCGCGCAACGACCGCGGCGAGCTGCTCGCCGACGGCTACCTCGCCACCACGGCGTTCACGTTCCAGGTCGACGACTGACGTCGCGCCCCGTCAGTCGAGCGTGACCGGTTCTCCCGAAGCGTCGGTGAACTCCCGGAACTCGCCGGTGACCAGGTAGGCGACCTGCTCGCCCACGTCGACGGCGTGGTCGCCGATGCGTTCGAGGCACCGCGACACGAGGATCATGCGCAGGCCCCACTCACGATGGTCGGGGGTGGTTCCGAGCGCGAGCAGGTCGTGCACCACGCGGCGATTGGCCTGGTTGATCGCGTCGTCGAGCTGCACGAGCGACTCCGACGCCGCGATGTCCTGCGTGACGAAGGCCTCGATGGCGGTGGAGATCATCAGCTCGGCCTGCACCGCCATCTCCGCGAAACCCCGCACGATCTCCTCGTCGCCCTCCAGCCGACTCGTCAGCTGGGTCAACTTGGCGATCGTCACGCAGTAGTCGCCCATGCGTTCGAGGTGCGTGTTGACGTGGAGCATCGCCAGCACGAGTCGCAGGTCGTTCGCGACCGGGCCCTGCCGTGCGAGCAGCGACTCGACCCCCTGCTGCACCTGCATGAAGCGCAGGTCGATGCGATCGTCGCCGTCGATCACCTTGGCCGCGAGCTGGAGGTCGGTGTCGGTCAGTGCCTGCATCGTGGCGGCGAGCGCCTCACGCACGAGCGCGGCCTCCTCCACGAGCAGCGTCTGGAGTCGGTCGAGCTGGTGCTGGAGTGCATCCCTCATCCGAAGCGTCCCGTCACGTAGTCCTGGGTCTCGGTTCGCGCGGGGTTCGTGAAGATCGCATCGGTGCGATCGAACTCGACGAGGTCGGCCGGTGCCCCCTCCTCGAGCGTCGTCATGAACGCCGTGAAGTCGGCGACGCGCGCCGCCTGCTGCATGTTGTGGGTGACGATGACGATCGTGTACTGCTCCTTGAGCTGCACCATGAGGTCCTCGATGCGCAGCGTCGACTGTGGGTCGAGCGCCGACGCCGGCTCGTCCATGAGCAGCACGTCGGGCTCGAGGGCGATCGCCCGGGCGATGCACAGTCGCTGCTGCTGGCCGCCCGACAGGTTCGCCGCCGATGTCGCGAGGCGATCCTTCACCTCGCGCCACAGGCCCGCGCCCTGGAGGCTCTCCTCCACGATCTGGTCGAGTTGGGCCTTCGGACCACGGATGCCGTTCAGCCGGAGCCCCGCCGCGACGTTGTCGTAGATCGACATGGTCGGGAACGGGTTGGGACGCTGGAACACCATGCCGACCCGACGGCGCACGTCGACGGGATCGACGCCCTCGCCGTAGACGTCCGCTCCATCGACCAGCACCGAGCCCGTGTGCCGAGCTCCCGGCACCACCTCGTGCATGCGGTTGATCGTGCGGATGAGCGTCGACTTGCCCGACCCCGACGGCCCGATGATCGCAGTGACCGAGTGCCGCGGCATCTCGAAGCTGATGTCGCGCAGTACCTGTCGCGAACCGAAGAAGGCCGCGAGTTCGCGCACCTCGACAGCCGCCTCGGGGCGGAGTTCACCTGCAGCCATGTTCGCTCCCGACGCGCCTGCCAGCGGCAGCGCGCTTCGTAGTGGTGTCTGGATCTCGGTCATGCCTGCACCTTTCCCTTGCGCACGGTGATCAGCCGCGCGGCGATCGTGAGGATGAGGATCATCGCGATGAGTACGAGCGCTCCGGCCCATGCGCGTTCCTGCGCCGGGGCGTAGGCCGATCGCGCACCGCGGTAGATGAGGAGCGGCAGCGCAGAGTCGGGGCCGTTGAAGCTGGTCCAGCCGGTGACGACTCGGCTGCCGAAGGTGGTGAACAGCAGTGGGGCGGTCTCTCCCGCCGCGCGGGCCACCGCCAACATGATCGCCGTCACCAAGCCGGGCGCGGCCGTCGGCAGCACCACGCCGAGCACGCTGCGCCAACGTGGCACGCCGAGCGCGAGCGATGCCTCGCGCAGGTGGTCGGGCACGAGCAGCAGCACGCTCTCACACCCCTTCACGATGATCGGGAGCATGAGCAGTGCGAGCGCCACCGACCCGCTCCACGTGCTGAAATGACCGGTGTTGAGCACCACGAAGGAGTACACGAACACTCCGACGAACACGCTCGGCACGCCGGTCATGACGTCGACCACGAACCGCACCGTGCCCGCGAACCAGCCGCGCCCGAACTCCACCAGCCACACGGCGCTGGCGACCCCGATCGGAATGGCGATCACCGATGCGAGCGCCATCATCTTGATGGTGCCCTTGATGCCGTTCCAGAAGCCGCCGCCGCGCTCGTTGAAGCCGAACGGCTCGGCCTGCGTGAGGAAATCCCACGAGACGAATGCGACTCCCTTCGAGATGACGTAGCTGAGCACGAGCACCAACGGGATGAGCGCGAGCAGCATCGACCCGACCATCCAGAGGGTGGCGACGTGATTGCGCGTGCGTCGACCACGGGTGATGGTGCCCCCACGCACGAGCGATTCGATCGGATCGGTCATCGCAGTTTCCTCGCGGTGCGCCACACGAGCAGGCGGGCGCCGACGTTGATGATCAGTGTCAGCACGAACAGCAGCACGCCGATGCCGATGAGCGCGTTGATGTGGTCGCCGGTCGCCTCCGGGAACTCGTTGGCGATCACGCTGGCCATGGTGTAGCCCGGATGGAACAGGCTGGCCGAGATGGTGGAGCTGCCGCCGATGACCAGCGCGACCGCGATCGTCTCGCCCATGGCGCGCCCGAGGCCGAGCATGACCGCGCCGGTGATGCCCGACTTCGCATACGGCAGCACCGCGAGCCGGATGACCTCCCACCGCGTCGCCCCCAACGCGAGTGCCGCCTCGCGATGCGCACTCGGCACGGTGGCGATGACCTCGCGGGTGATGGCCGTGATGATCGGCAGCGCCATGATGGCCAGCACGATGCCGGCGGTCGCGTACGAGCGCCCTGTGGCGGGCCCCTCGAACAGCGGGAATCCACCCGCGTGGTCAGACACCGGCCCCCAGACGTGGTTGCCGAGGAACGGCACGAGCACCAGCACGCCCCACAGGCCGTACACGACGCTCGGCACGGCGGCCAGGAGGTCGATCAGGTAGGCCAGCGGCGTACGGAGCCGCTTCGGCGCGATCTCACTCAGGAAGAGCGCCACGCCGATCGCCACCGGCACGGCCAGGAGCATCGCCACCGCGGCGGTGACGAGCGTGCCATACACGAATGACAACGTGCCGAGGTCACCCGCCGAGGGTAGCCAGTCGCTGCTCGTCACGAACGAGGCACCCGTCGCCTGCACCACGGGCAGCGACCGCATCGTGGTGAACCAGATCATTAGGCCGAGCACGACCAGCACCACCACGGCGAAGCCTGCGGTGCCGATGCGGAACAGCCTGTCGCTCCCCCGATCGAGACGGCCTCGAGGCCGCTTGAGCGAATCAAGCGGCCCCGGGGTGACGACCGAGCGGTCTGGTGTCGCGGTGTCAGTCACCCTGGATCGAATCCACGGCGGCGGTCGCCTTGTCGAGCAGGTCCTTGGGGAGCGGTGCATAGTCGAGGCTGGCTGCCTCGTCCTGACCGTCGGTCAGCTCCCACGTGAGCCAGTTCTTGATCTCAGCCGTCGTCGCCTTGTCCTGGCCCGCCTTCGCACCGTCGGCCCAGACGAGCTGCCACGTCGCGCTGACGATCGGGTAGGCACCCTTCGTCTTCGAGTTGAGCAGCGAGAAGCGGAGGTCGTCGGGGTAGTCGAATCCCTCGCCGGCTGCGGTGGTGCTCTCGAGCGACGCCTGCACGAACTCGCCGTCCTCGTTCTTGAGCTGCGCGAAGCTCAGGTCGTTCTGCAGTGCGTACGAGATCTCGGTGTAGCCGATCGCGCCCTGCTGCTGCTGCACGGCGGCGGCGACGCCGTCGTTGCCCTGGCCGCCGGTGCCGACCGGCCACTTCGGTGCCTTCGACTGGCCCGGCCCGTCAGCCCATTCCGGGTCGACCGCCGACAGGTAACCGGTGAAGACGAACGTGGTGCCCGACTCCTCGGTGCGGTGCACGACCGCGATGTCGGTGTCAGGCAGCTTGACGCCGTCGTTGAGGTCGGCGATCGCCTCGTCGTTCCACTTCGTCACCGTGCCCTCGTAGATGTCGGCTAGCGTCGGGCCATCGAGCTTGAGTTCGTCGATGCCCTCGAGGTTGTAGGTCGCGACGACCGCGCCGAGCGCGATCGGGATGTGCAGCACGTCGCCACCCGCTGCCTGCGCGGCGGCGATCTCCTCGTCCTTCATCGGCGCGTCGGTGCCACCGAAGTCGACGGTCTTCTTCGTGAACTGCTCGATGCCCGCACCCGAACCGACACCCTGGTAGTTGATCGAGCCGGCACCCTTGGTCGTGCCGTAGTCGCCCGACCACTTCACGACGAGCGGCTCCTGGAAGGTCGATCCGGCGCCGTTGAGCGCGGTGCCCGATCCCCCGGCCGACGACGCGTTGGCCGACTGGCCGGTGACTTCCTTCGTGTCGCCACCGCATCCGGTTGCGACGATCGCGCTGGCGGCGAGTGCGGTCAGGACCAGGGCTGCGTGCTTCACGCTCATGGGGTGGAACTCCTCGTGCGGCTGGGGATGTGCGACGCTCGATGGCGTTCGCACTTCGATTCGCAGCGAAGGTACCCGACCTCCTCGACGCCTTCGGGGAAGGAATCGTGAACGTCGCGAGAAGACGTTCGCGTCGCCGAGCAGCTCGGCTAGGGGCGCCCGAGCACGGTGAGCTGGACCGAGCCCACGTAGCTGCCGGGCGGGGTCGACGCGGCCGGGGTCGTGCGCCATGCCACGCGCACGGTGTCGGCACCCGCCACCGAGCCCACCTGGTGGAGGGTCGTCGACGTCGACGAACGCAGGCCGGTGTAGCGGTTGTTGGTCACGTCGACGGTCGGCCATCCGGCCGGGTTGGCGGTGCCCCACTTGGCGAGCCGCGCATCGAGCACGCCGGTGGTGTCGAGCACCGACACGCCCACGTAGCCCCCGGCCCCACCCGCCGCTGCGCCCCACACGCTCGGTGCGACATCGGTGCCGGTCCAGTCGGGGATCGTCGAGCCGCACGTGCAGGTCATGCCCCACGAGTCGTTCGCGTCGGTGGCGAGCAGGGTGTACCCGTCGGGATCGTCGCTCGTGATCGACGCGGTGACCACGGAGACCGTGTCGCCGAGCGCGACTCCGCCCTGGTCGACGGTAGCTGCGTCGACGTTGATCGAGAGGGCGGGCGGAGCGGTCGTGAACGACCTGATCGCGCTCCAGCCGCTCGCATTGTTCGCCGAATCGGTCGCCTTGGCACGCCAGTAGTAGACCGTTCCCTGCAACAGCGTGGTCGGCGCCCAGGTCGCCCCCGCGGCGCTCGCGACCCCGGCCGTGAAGCCCGACTGCACGACGGTGGCGCAGGTGGCGTCCGAGCAGAGGTCGAAGTCGACGCGCCCGGTGGTCGCGGGCGCGGGATCGGTGTAGGTGGCCGCCAGGGTCGGCGTCGTCGACACCCCCGTCGCGGCGTTGGCGGGAGCGGTGGGAGCCGCCGTCGGGGTGGTGGTGTCGATGCGCAGGTCGGGGGCGCCGCCGAGCGCCGTCCAGGCGCCGGGGAACCCCCATGCTCCCACCACGCAGCGGCGCCAGGCGTATGCATTGCCGTTCGTCAGCCCCGTCACCGAACCCGGCACTGCCACCCCGACGCCCGCGGTGGGTGCGGAGACGGGCGTGCCGCTCCAGCTCGAACCGGCGACCACCTGGCCGCAGGTGTTCGCGAACGCGGCAGCGTTCGGTCGCACCTCCGTCCACGGCGTGAGCACCTCGGCCGGCGCGCTCGAGCTCGCGGTCGCGTTGAGCACGGCTGCGGTCGCCGCGCCGAACCGCGTCCATGCACCGGCGGTGATCGCCGTGACGGCGTCGGCCTCGAACTGGCCGAGGGCCGAGGGCGCGTTGGGCGCGACGGGGTCTGCGTAGCCGACCCGGGTGATCATCGGGTCAGCTCCCCAGGCTCCCCAGAGGCGGGTGCCGGTCCACTCGACGTCGGCGTAGCCGTACACGGTCTGGCCCGTCGCCATGGCCGGTGCCGCGCGGAACTGCGCGCCGTCCCACCAGGCGAGGGTGGCGCCGTCGATCGTGTCGTGGGCCAGGTACAGGCGACTTCCGATGAAGAAGATCGTCGCGAGGTTGGCGCTCGTCCCATCAGGGTTGGTGTAGGTCATCTGCGGTGTCCACGTCGCCCCGACGAGCTTCGAGATCGAGGTGACGCCCGAGGCCGAGCTCCAGGCGGCCCAGAGATTCGACCCGTCCCAGGCGAGGTTGGGATAGGTGTTGATGGTGCCGGAGCCTGGGCTGCCGAGCGCCGTCCAGCTCGCGCCGTTCCAGCGCACCACGTTCACGACCCGGGATGCGTCCTGCCGCGCGGCGTAGAGGTTGCCGCCGCCGTAGTAGATGTCGGGGGTCGAGTACTCCGCGCCACCGGAGACCCCGATGTCGGGCACGGCGACCCACGAGGCGCCGTCCCAGTAGACCACCTTCATGATGTGGCTGCCGTCGTTGTACGCCACCCAGAGCTTGCTGCCGTCCCACGCGATCGACGGCATCTTGTTCTTCGTTCCAACCCCTGACACCACCGCCGGGTACGGCGACGTCCACGACGTTCCGTTCCACCCACTCACGAGCACGTCGAAGGTCTCGGTGCCCCAGACCATCCAGAGCGTGCTGCCGTCCCACGCGAGGTCCTGCACGGGACTGATCGAGGTGTTGGTGACCGGCGGGTTCGTCACGGTGGTCCAGCCCGCCGCCCGGGCCGTCACCGGGTGCAGCAGCACGACCGCCCACGCCGCCGCGATGGCGAGCAGGAACCACCGCCGACCTGGGCGGCCGACGCGGTGATGGTGGAGGGACGACGAGAAACGCACGGGATGGCATCGGCAGGTGCATCCCGGGATCCCATCCCACAATCGAAGCGCGACCTGTGAAGGCTGACAGGCAGATAGTTCGGGGCTCGTCCGGCCGCCGGTTTCCACCCCGTGCGTCAGGGCATACCTACGCCTTCATGGCGAGCCAAACCACCGAACTGACATCAGCCGCCAGCCTCGCGGGAACCCTGTGGACCGACCGCGAGCGCGATGCCTGCGGCATGGGCTTCGTCGCCCGCCGCGACGCACGGTACACCCGCGAGGTCGTGCAGCTGGCGCTCGACGCCGTGGAGCACCTCGCGCACCGGGGCGCGGTCGACGCGGGCGCCGACGACGGCAGCGAACCGACCGGCGACGGCGCCGGCATCATGACGGCGATCCCGTGGAGCCTGTTCGCAGGCGTGGCACCCGACGTCGAGGCCCGCGGCGCGCGTGGCGACCTCGGTGTCGGCATGTGCTTCCTCGCGCGCGAGCGCGCCCAGCGGGTCGAGGCAATGCGCACCATCGAGGAGACGGCGCACGCCCTCGGCGTCGAGGTCGTGGGCTGGCGCGACGTTCCCACCGACGACGACGCGCTCGGCGCTGCTGCCCGCGCCACGCGCCCCTACGTGATGCAGGTGCTGTTCGGGCGCCCCGACCACGTCGAGCTCGAATCCTTCGAGGCCCTCCTCTATCGCGTGCGCCGCGAGATCGACCGCGAGGTGCGCGACATTCCCGGCCGCGTCTACGTGAACTCGCTCTCGTCGCGGCGCATCGTCTACAAGGGCCTGCTCGTGGCGCGGCAGCTCCGCCGCTACTACCCCGACCTCGACCGCGACGACTTCACGTCGCCCTACGCCGTCTTCCACCAGCGCTACAGCACCAACACCTTCCCGACATGGGAGCGCGCGCAGCCGTGCCGCATGCTCGCCCACAACGGCGAGATCAACACGCTGCGCGGCAACGTCTCCTGGATGCGCGCCCGCGGCGAACACCTCGGGTGGCCGGCCGGACGCACCGGCCCGGACGACGACGGCAGCTGGCTCGTGCCGGTGATCGACGAGCGCGGCTCAGACTCCGCCATGCTCGACGACGTCACCCAGCTGCTCGTGCACGCCGGGCGCGAACTCCCCGAGGCACTGACAGTACTCGTGCCCCCCGCGTGGGACCACGACCAGGACATCGAGCCCCATGTGCGCGACCTCCTTCGCAAGAACTCCGCCACCAGCGAGCCGTGGGACGGGCCCGCCGCGATCGCCTTCGCCGACGGACGCCAGGTCGGCACCTGCCTCGACCGCAACGGCCTGCGCCCCGCCCGCTGGATCGAGACGACCGACGGGCTCGTGGCATGCGCCTCCGAGTACGGCGCCGTGCGCGTCGACGACGCACGCGTGTTGCGCTCCGGGCGCCTCGGACCCGGACAGATGCTCGTCGTCGACCTCCGCGACGGGAGCATGCGCACGGGCGATGACGTCGTGCACGAACTCGCCGCACGCGAACCGTGGGGCATCGTCGTCGCCGCGCAGCAGCTCCACGTGCCCGACGCGACCCTGGCCGGCCCCACGCCCCTCGATGCAGACCGCGCCACGCGGCCCATCGCCGGCGACCAGGCACTGTTCGGCTACTCACGTGAGGAGCTGACGGCGGTGCTGCGGCCGATGGTCACGAGCGGCGTTCCCCCCGTGGGCTCGATGGGCGACGACACGCCGCTGTCGGCGCTGGCGACCGAGCACCGCTCCCTGTTCGGGTTCGTCCGCCAGGCCTTCGCGGAGGTGACGAACCCGCCGATCGACCCCCTGCGCGAACGACTGTCGATGTCACTCGACACGCTCGTCGGCCCCAGGCCGCGGCTGCTGCAGCCCGACGGCGCCGGCTGGCCCGCGCTGCATCTACGTTCGCCGCTCGTCACGAGCGCCGGCCTCTGGCGACTCCGCGACCTCGCGCAGCGCAGCGGCATGACGGTCACCGACATCACCACGGTGCTGCCCGGCCCAACACCCGATGCGACCGACATCGCGCACGCCATCGAGACGGTGTGCGCCGATGCGCTCGCCGCAGTCGCCGCGGGTGCTGACGTGCTCGTGCTGTCAGACCGTGATGCGACACCCGACGCACCACCGCTCCCCGCCCTGCTCGTGGCCTCGGGGGTACACCAGGCGCTCGTGCGCGAGCGGGTGCGGGCCCGCGTCGGCCTGGTCATCGATTCCGGGGAGCCGCGGGAACCCCACCACGTCGCGGCGCTCGTCGGGCACGGCGCCGACGTGGTGTGCCCGTGGCTCGC
>JAOPYW010000056.1 GCA_025964405.1 Thermoleophilia bacterium
CCTGGGTCACACCCGCCGTGGGGCTGTCAGGTCGGGCGTCGTGCAGCGCGACGAGCAAGGTGCCCTTGAGGCAGAGCCAATAGTCGGCCTGCTTGCGGTGGAAGTGCAGCCCGCGAATCGTGCCGGCCGCCGAGTCGGATCGATTTCCCTGCACCATCGCCGGACCCTCGAACCACTCCGTGCGGTAGGTCTCGGTGAACCCGCCACGTTCATCGCCGTGTCGCGTGAGCGCGTGCACGACGACACCGTCGATACGGCTCGCGCACGGGGCGAGGTCATGCCGCTCGCGTACGGTCGGGTCGATGGTGGGCTCGGTGGCGTGCTCGGTCATGCGGGGTCCTTGGGGGAGCTGGTCGTGCGCCGTGGCGCGCGTGCTGTCGGTGCGGTCGGGCGTCAGTGGAGCTTGATGCCGATGCCGCGGGCGATCACCATGCGCTGCACCTCGTTGGTGCCCTCGCCGATCTCGAGGATCTTGGCGTCACGGTAGAAGCGCGACGCCGCGTACTCGTCCATGAAGCCGTAGCCGCCGTGCACCTGCACGTTGAGGTTCGCAGCCTCGCGCGCAAGGATGCCGGTCTTGAGCTTGGCGATCGCTGCGGTCTGCGTGAAGTCGAGGCCCTGGTCCTTCTCCCACGCGGCCTTGTAGGTCAACAGGCGTGCCGCTTCGAGGTCGGCGGCGAGGTCGGCGAGCGCGAACGCGATCGACTGGAAACCGGCGATCGGCTTGCCGAACTGGTTGCGCTCCTGCGCGTACTTGAGCGCCTGCTCGAACGCGCCCTGGGCGAGGCCGAGGCCGAGTGAGGCGACGCCGATGCGACCGCCATCGAGGATCTTGAGGAACTGCGTGAAGCCCTTGCCTTCCGGCCCGATGAGGTTCGAGGCGGGCACACGCACGTCGTTGAAGCTCAGCTCGCGGGTGTCGCTCGCGTGCCAGCCCATCTTCTTCATCGGCGCGGAGATCTCGTACCCGGGCGTGCCGTTCGGGATGAGGATGGTCGAGATCGCCGGGCGACCCTTGGCGTCCTCACCCGTGACCGCGGTGACCGTCACGCCGAACGTGATGTCGGTGCCGGCGTTCGTGATGAAGATCTTGGAGCCGTTGATGACCCATTCGTCACCCTCGCGGCGCGCGGTGGTGCGTGCGGCGCCCGCATCGGAGCCGGCACCCGGCTCCGTCAGGCCGAACGCGTGCAACTTCTCGCCACTGGCAAGGGCGGGCAGCCATTCGGCCTTCTGCTCGTCGGTGCCGAAGTAGTAGATCGGGAGCGTGCCGAGCGAGTGGTGCGCGCACATCGTGATCGACACGGAGGAGTCGACGCGGGCAAGTTCCTCGACCGCGATCGCGTAGCTGAGCGTGTCGCCGCCTGCGCCACCGAACTCCTCGGGAATGGTGATGCCCATGATGCCGAGGTCGGCCATGCCCTTGACGATGTCGTACGGGAACTGGCCCTTGTGGTCGAGCTCCTCGGCGACCGGAGCGACGACCCCCTCGGCGAAGTCGCGAACGGTCGAGCGGATGAGCTCGTGCTCATCCGACAGGGCGTACGACAGCGGTGACGAAGTGGCAGTGCTCATGGCGTTCCTCCGGGGCAGGGTGCGCCACCGGTCGGGTGCGCGCGAACGCACGCGAGCCTACCGGAGGTCGGCCCCGGGGCGCGCTCCTGCCCTCAGGTATCAGGCCGACCAGCGGGCGGCAACGGCGGCCATCAGCCGCACGCCGGCTCCCGAAGCTCCCTTTGTCCCGTAGTAGGCACGCGGCTTGGGAAGCATGCCCGACCCAGCGATGTCGAGATGCACGAACGGGGTGTCCTGCGCGAAGTGCTGGAGGAACGACCCGGCTGCCAGCGCGCCACCATCGCGGGTGCCCGAGTTCTTCAGGTCGGCGCACTCGGTCTTGAGGTGCAGCTTGTACTCCTCGTGGAGCGGCATGTGCCAGGCGAGGTCACCGGTGTCGGCCGACGCGGCGAGCACGGCGTCCAGCAGCGAGCTCGGCTTGGCGATCGCGCCGGTGTAGCGATGGCCGAGGCCGACGATGATCGCGCCAGTCAGGGTTGCTGCGTCGATGATGCCGCCGCAGCCCAGCTCCTTCACGTACGTGATGCAGTCACCCAGCACGAGGCGGCCTTCTGCGTCGGTGGAGATGATCTCGACCGTGGTGCCGTCCTTGGCGGTGATCACGTCACCGGGGCGGTAGGCGTTGCCGTCGGGCATGTTCATGGTCGCTCCGACCACGGCGATGACGCGATGCGGCACACCGAGTTCGGCGATCGCGCGCATGGCTCCGAGCACGGCGCAGCCACCGCCCTTGTCCATCTTCATGTCCTGCATGCCGCCGCTCGGCTTGATCGAGATGCCGCCGGTATCGAAGGTGACGGCCTTGCCGACGAGGGCGAGGCGCTCGGCGTCGGTCTCGGTCGCACCGGCGGGGTTCCACTCGAGCACGATGAGCCGGGGCTCGTCGTGGGCGCCCTGCGCCACTGCCGCGAACATGCCGAAGCCCTCGGCCTCGAGGGCGGCGCGGTCGAGCGTGCGGAAGCTCAGGTCGGCGTGCTTCGCAGCGAGCTGCTCCGCCTGCTCGGCGAGCTTGATCGGTGTCAGCAGGTTTGCAGGCGCGTTCGCGAGGTCGCGGGCCCAGTTCTGTGCCGCAGCCGTGGCCAGCGCCGCCTGGGCGGCCGTGGCAGCATCGCCATCCGCGTCAGTGACGAGCGTGAGCTGCTCGACACCGAAGTAGCGAGGCTTGTCGTCCGCCTTCGGCTCGCCGCGGTGGTGGTGGATGCGGAAGTCACCGATGGCCAGGCCACTCGTGAGTGCCGCGAGGTCGTCGGCGGAGTCGACGCCCGCGAGTGCGACCGTGCGTGCTTCAGCGGCACGGGCTGCGCCTGCCACGCGGCTCCCGGCTACGCGGAGGGCGTCGAGGCGGCCGTCGGCGTCGGGGCCGAAGCCGACCAGCACGACGCGCTGCGGGCCCGTCGCGCCGCCGGTGATGGTAACGCTCGAGGGTGCGTCAGCCTTGATGCGGTCGCGACCGAGTTCACGGCCCAGCGCGCCGCCGAGAGCGACGTCGAGTTCGGCAACGATGGCCGGAGGCGTGGTCGGGTCATCGATGACCACGGCGAGCACGTCGACGTCGAGGGTGGGCGCGGAATCGGTGGTGAACTGCAGCTGGATATCCATGGCGCGATCCTACTCGCGCGGGGGATGGGCCGCGCGTGTCGTGTGCTCGAACGACGGAGCAGCGAGCGCTGCGAAACCGTCAGCTGCGACTTTTCAGATTCACCCTAAGGGTTTGTCGAAAGCCGTCGATACTCTATTCACGGTCACCGATAAAGGCACACCAGTCGCGAGGCTG
>JAOPYW010000082.1 GCA_025964405.1 Thermoleophilia bacterium
ACGGGCACGGGCATCGCCATCGCCGGGGCCTGCACGTAGTGGTAGGTCGCGGGCTGCGGCGACAGGGCCTGCGGCTGCGCGTAGGGGTAGGTGAACGTCGCCGACGGCGCCGGTTGCGCTCCGCCTCCACGCAGCACGCCCGCGCGCCGCTCCCCACGAACGAGCCACGCGACGACGGCGATGCAGGCGACGGATGCGACGAACGCGACCGCAGCCAGCGCTCCCGCGACGATCACGACGGTGTTTGCGTGCGAACCCACGGCAGGCGATGATACCATTCGACCGTGCAAGGAACCTACCGAATCCTGCTTCGAACAGGAATCGATGTGACGAGATCGGACATACGGCCCACGATGCGCCTTGCACCCCTGCTCCCACGCCCCCTCGCTGCGCCGCGCGGCTGCCCCGTGCCCCCCGGGCCCGAGCGCCCGCAGGTACCTGTGCCGGTGCCGTCGACGCCGCCGCCTGCCTGGCGCGGCCGCGTGCTCGCGCAGACCACCGGGCGCTGGTACGTGCCGCAGGATGCCTTCCACCTCGCGATCGGCAGCGACATCGGCGCCACCGATGGCTACGGCACGTGGGTCGACGCCGTCACCGCCGCTGGGGAGCTGTCACTGGGCGCGGGCACCGCGGTCGCCGTGATGGACCACATGGGGCGCCTCTACCTGCGCGCCCTGGAGATCGCCGACCACCCCGCCTACCTCCCGGCCGAGCCGTACCGGATGGGCGCACGCAACGAGACCGGGGTGACGTTCACCGACGACTCGATCCGCGGCATCGTCGACGGCGAACGACGCATGGGCCGAGGCGACTGCCTCGACCCATGGGTCGCGCTGCCCGTACCGAAGCCGGGCTGACTGCGCTGAGTGGTGCGTTACTTCGCGGTGGGCGGCATCAGCACCGAGCCGATGACGTGCACGACGCCGTTGCTCTGCACCACGTCGGCCGTCTGGATCGGCACGCCGCCGACGGAGACGGTGTCGCCGTTCTTGGTGACCTCGAGCATCGCGCCGTTGACCGTCGTCAGCTGCTGGCCGTCCTCGAGGTCGGCGGCCCGGTAGGTGCCGGGCACGACGTGGTAGGTGAGGATGCCCGTGAGCTGGGCCTTGTTCGCCGGCTTGAGCAGGTCCTGCAGCGTGGCGGCCGGCACCTTGGCGAAGGCGTCGTTCGTCGGCGCGAACACCGTGAACGGTCCGGGTCCGGCGAGCGTGTCGACGAGCCCGGCCGCCTTGACCGCGGTCACGAGCGTCGTGAGGTTCGGGGCTGCCGACGCGTTGACGGCGATCGGCTTGTCGGCGTACATCGCGGCCCCACCGACCATGGGGTTGGAGCTGTCGGCGGCCGCCATGGAATCGCCGCTCGAGGAGCTGTCGGTCATGGTGGCGTCGGTGTCGGTGTCGGTCGTGCTCGTCATGGTCGAGGCCGACGTGCTGGAGCTCGAATCCTTCGAGCCGTCGTCGCCGCCGCCACACCCGGCGATGAGGAGTGCTGCGGCGAGGAGCAGCAGCGCTGCGGGGATGCGTGGTCGGATCATGGTGTACTCCCGAAGGTTCGTGTGGGCGACCGGCTGCTCGAACGGCAGCGACGATCGTCGATGTCGATGCCATGTTCGTCGCAGGTGAGGGAGCGGTTTTGCAGGTCGAGAATGTTCTCGCACGCCGAACCGATCGTCCGTGACGCGCGAATAGGTAGGTGAACGCCGGGGGCTCCGACCCCGGCGCCATGTCCAGCGAAACGACCTCCATGACCCTGATCCTGCTCGCACTGCTCGTCGGCGCCGTCAGCGTGCTCACGCCGTGCATCCTCCCCCTGCTGCCGACGATCCTTGCGTTCTCCACCGGCGAGGGCCGCCGCCGGGTGTGGGGCCTCGTGGTCGGCATCGAGATCTCCTTCATCGGCATCTCGCTGCTGCTGACGGGAGCGCTCCAGGCGCTCGGGCTGCCGCCGCGCACGCAGGAGGTCGTCGCGGCGATCGTCATCGGCCTGTTCGGCATCACGCTGCTCGTGCCGCCGCTCGAACGACGATTCCAGCAATCGGTGTCGAACCTCGTCTCACGCCTGCCGCAGCGACGCGCCCGCGAGAACGAGGGGTTCTGGGGCGGCCTGCTCGGCGGCCTCTCACTCGGGCTCGTGTGGGCCCCCTGCGCCGGCCCACTCCTCGCGAGCGTCACCGCGGCAGCCAACACGAACGGCTTCACCACACAGACCGTGTTCGTCACGCTCGCATATGGCGTCGGCATGTTCTTCCCGCTCCTCGCGGTGCTCATCGGAGGCCGCAGGCTCGGCATGAAGCTGCGTCAGGTCACCGGAGGCGGCTCGCGCGTGCTGGCGCCCATGGGCGTGCTGCTGCTCGCGACGGCCGTGCTCATCGGCTCAGGGCAGTTGACGACGATCACGAAGACCATCGCCGACAGGATCCAACTGACCTCCACCCCGACGCGGGCACTGGAGAAGCAGGCACTCGACGAGGCGAACGGCACGAGCACGGTGACCGAGGGCGTCGCGGCCCCGAAGTTCGCGGGCATCTCGCAGTGGTACAACACCGAGGATGGAAAGCCGCTCACGATCGCGGGGCTCAAGGGCAAGGTCGTGCTCATCGACTTCTGGACCTACTCGTGCATCAACTGCCTCCGCACCCTCCCGTACCTCAAGGCCTGGCACGACAGGTACGAGGATGACGGGCTCGTGATCGTCGGCGTGCACACCCCGGAGTTCGCCTTCGAGAAGGACACGAAGAACGTCGGGAAGGCGATCGAGAAGCTCGACGTGACCTGGCCCGTCGCGCTCGACCCCGACTATGCGACCTGGGAGAACTACGACAACCGCGCCTGGCCAGCCGAGTACCTGATCAACCGCGAGGGTGACGTCGTCGCCACCAAGGAGGGTGAAGGCGGCTACGACACGACCGAGCAGGAGATCCGCGAGCTGCTCGGGCTCGAGGCCGGCAACTCCGACGACCTCGCGGCCAGCACGACGCAGGCGATGGCCGGACCCGACGGCCCCACGACGCCCGAGCTCTACATCGGGTACGACCGTCGCGGCTTCAACGACCGGAGCCAGCAGGTCGGTGGCGGCGACATCGTGCACGATGCCGTGGCGACGTACCAGGCACCCGGCCCGGCCACGCAGCAGTACGGCCTCGCGGCCGACGAGTACACCCTC
The DNA here is from genome assembly GCA_025964405.1 of Thermoleophilia bacterium. Classification (GTDB taxonomy): domain Bacteria; phylum Actinomycetota; class Thermoleophilia; order Gaiellales; family SKUG01; genus JAGQUL01. The sequence continues at coordinate 3,163 of JAOPYW010000082.1, forward strand.
GTCGGGCCATGGAAGGTCGAAGGTTCACGGGCGACGGCAGCCGGCCCGGGCGCGCACATCGTGCTCCGCTACACCGGCAAGGACGTCTTCATGGTCGCCGGCAGTGATGCGGGCGCGGGCGAACTGCGGCCGACGTTCGCGAAGGGGAAACCCGACCAGGCGGTGATACCGGTCGTCGACCAGCAGCTCTACACGCTCCGCACGGGAGACCCCGATCGCACGGGCGTGGTCGACACCGTGGTGCAGCAGGGCACGTCGGTCTACACCTACACGTTCGGCTGATCGCCGGCTACTTGCCCGGACGAGCCGAGCGCTGCGGCACGCCGCCGTTGGCCCACTCGTCGATGCGCTGCAGCTCGTTGCGTCGCACGCCGTCCTCCGGATCCTGCCGGAGCCACGCGTAGTACTGGGGATCGACCCCGGTCGGCACGACGATCGGGGTCGGCGACGGCGACACGAACGGATCGATCTCGGGCCCCTTGTCCGCCCGCGCCGGGTGGGTCTCGAACCACTCGACGAACTCGTTCCTGAACTCCTGGAAGATGCCGGGGTCGGCATATGCGGGCACCGGCCGGACCGCGACCTCCTCGACCCGTGCGGCACCCGAGCTCGGCGCCGCTCGCGGCGGGGCCGGCACCTCCTGCACCGGCGCACTCGTCGCTCGGGGAGCCGTCGTGGCCTTCGGGAGCGGCGTGCCGATCGCGCGCTGGCCGGATGCCGCAGTCGCGACCGAGGCACCACGCTTCGTTGGCTCCCCCACCGGATCGAGTGGCGCAGGACCCTGGCGTGCCGACGCGGTTCGCACGTCCCGCAGCACCGCCTGCTTGGTCGAGGCTACGGCTGACTTCGTCGAACCCAGTGTCATGGCGGCCACCTCGTGGAATCTCGCCGCGACGCACAGCGCAGCAACGCACCTTTCGAGCATGCGACCAGCGCGCCGGTGGGTCAACCGGGAGCCGAGGCCCCTGGTACTACTCGCCGAGGTACGCCTTGCGCACCGCGTCACTCGCCAGGAGCTCGGCACCGGTGCCCTGCAGCGTGACGCGTCCGGTCTCGAGCACGTAGGCGCGGTGCGAGATCGAGAGCGCGACGTTCGCGTTCTGCTCCACCAGCAGCACCGTGGTGCCGGTCTGGTTGATCGAGACGATGATGTCGAAGATCTGCTGGATGACGAGCGGTGCGAGGCCCATGCTCGGCTCGTCGAGCAGCAGCAGGCGCGGACGCGCCATGAGGGCGCGCCCCATCGCGAGCATCTGCTGCTCGCCACCCGACATGAGCCCGGCCTGTTGCTCCTTGCGCTCGCGCAGGCGCGGGAACAGCTCGTAGACGTGCTCGATGTCGCGCGCGATGTCAGTCGTGTCGGTGCGCTGGAACGCGCCCATCTCGAGGTTCTCGAGCACCGTCATCTTCGGGAATACGCGGCGTCCTTCCGGCGACTGCGCCATGCCGAGCCGCACGAGTTCCTGCGTGCTGAGCCGCGTGGCGTCCTGCCCGAGGAAGTCCATGCGCCCGGCCTTCGGTCGCATGAGCCCGTGTATGGTCTTCATCGTGGTCGTCTTGCCGGCGCCGTTCGACCCGATGAGCGACACGATCTCGCCCTCGTGCACCTCGAGGTCGACCCCCTTGAGCGCCTGGATCGAGCCGTACCAGGCCTCGATCCCTTCGAGCCTGAGCATGGGAAGGTCAGCCACTGCACGGCCTCCGGTCGATGACGTCTCCGCTGGTCCCGTCGATGAGCGCGCCCTCGACCAGGCGCCCGCGCAGCGGGAACCGCACCTGTGACACGACGCGAACGACGTCTGCCATGCGCGCGGCATCCACCACCGTGGCGAGGGTGCAGTGGGGCACCCAGGCGTCGGGGAGGTAGTAGGGATCCACGTCGATGGTGCTTGCCTGCGCGTGCGCGACCGTCGCAGCGTGAACGTTCAGGAGCTCAGCCGATGGCAGGGGGGCCAGGAACACGACGCCGCCTTCGTCGGCGAAACAGCCAAGCGATCCCAATGCGACCTCGATCGGCGGGAGCGCCTCGAGCAGGCTCGCGGTCGCGGGTGCGATGCGCACCTCGGTGGCGGCGCTGACCCACAGCGTGACGTGGGGCGGGTACTGCGTCTCGGGTTCGATGCCCGCAGCGCGCAGGGACTCCTGCAGCTCATCGACCCGACGTTCGAGTTCAGTGTCGGAGAGCAGGGCAAGTCCGCAGGCCATCAGGTCGGGCCGCCCGTCATCCTGCGTCTCGGTCTGCCGGCGCCACCACGGCACCGTCGCTCGAGCCGAGGTAGGCCTCGATGACCTGGGGGTCGTTGCGCACCTCGTCGGGCGTGCCCTCCGCGATCTTCGATCCGAAGTTGAGCACCGTGACGCGCTCGCTGACTGACATCACCAGCTTCATCTCGTGCTCGATGAGCAGCACCGTGCAGCCGAGGTCGTCGCGGATGCGGTGCATGAGCCCCTCGAGCGCGTAGGTCTCCTGCGGGTTCATGCCGGCTGCGGGCTCGTCGAGCAGCACGACGCTCGGTCGCGAGGCGAGTGCGCGCGCGATCTCGAGCCGGCGCTGGTCGCCGTAGGGCAGGTTGCCGGCGAGCTCCGCGTGCCGCTTGGTGACACCGACGAAGTTCATGAGCTCGCGCGCGATCTCCACGCCCTCGCGCTCCTCGCGGCGGTGCGACGGCAGGCGTAGCAACGTCTGCACGATGCCGCCCTTGAGCTTCGTGTGCATGCCGACGAGCACGTTGTCGACGCAGGTCATCTCCTTGAACAGGCGGATGTTCTGGAAGGTGCGGCTCATGCCCAGCTGCGCGATCTGGTGCGGCGGGCGGCCGAAGGTGTTGGCACCCATGAACGTGAGCTCACCCTCGGTCGGGTGGTAGAGCCCGGTAAGCATGTTGAAGAACGTCGTCTTGCCCGCGCCGTTGGGTCCGATGAGCGACACGATGCGCTGCGCCGGAATGGTGAAGTCGACCGCGTCGACCGCGGTGAGCCCACCGAAGCGCATCGTCAGCTTCGATGCGGTCAGCAGCTCGGCGTCCTGTGCGTGCGTCACGTGCTTGTCGATGCCGCTCATGCGGGCGCTCCCCCGGGCTCGAGCCCACGACCGAACGGATTCGACTCCGGAGCGAACCGACCGAACCGCGGCAGGCTGGCCGGGCGCGGCGCCGGGGTGTCGGCCGAAGCTGGCACGTCAGTCGATGCCGGCTGGTCAGCCGATGCCGGAATGTCAGTCGATGCCGTCTGCGGCTGGGGAGCGGTCGGCGCATGCGCGGCGCTCGTCGCGTGACCTGGGAGCGCTGCGCCCACCTCGAGCGGCACGTGCATGCCGTGCCCCTGGTCGCCGTCGGGACCATGCAGGCCTCCCGGGAAGCCGCCCTCGTCCGAGTCGAGCTCCCCGCCCTGCACACCGTCGTCGTCGGCGAACACGAGCTTGCGCGAGCGCGAGGGCACGAACCCCTGCGGGCGGTAGAGCATCATGACGACGAGGAGCACGCCGAAGATGAGCATGTTCCAGCTCGAGAAGTCGATGCCGAGCCCGATCGCGTTGCCCCACTTGGTGAGCGACGGCAGCAGCCAGAAGTTGAGGCCCTCGATCACGAACGCGCCGACGACGGCGCCCCAGACGTTGCCCATGCCGCCCACGATCACCATGCACAGCACGCTGATCGAGATGTAGAACATGAACGAGCTCGGGAAGATCGAGCCGATGCGCGCGCCGTGGTACACGCCGGCCAGGCCGCCGAGCGAGGCACCGATGCCGTACGCCCAGAGCTTCGCGTTGACGCAGTGGATGCCCATCGCCGACGCGGCGGTCTCGTCTTCGCGGATCGCCATCCAGGCGCGGCCCAGCTTGCTCCACTGCATGGTGCGCGCGACGTAGAAACAGATGCCGCACAGCAGCAGCGCGAGGTAGTACCAGGGCGACAGGTTGAGCGGTCCCCAGGTGCCCCAGCCGAGACCCATCGAGTTGTCGACCGCGGCGCCGCCCATGCTCGGTGCG
>JAOPYW010000126.1 GCA_025964405.1 Thermoleophilia bacterium
TCTCGCTCAACCGGTTCTGTGCCTCGGGCCTCGAAGCGGTCAACCAGGCGGCGGCGCGGGTGCGCAGCGGCTGGGAGGACCTCGTCGTCGCAGGCGGCGTCGAATCGATGAGCCGCGTGCCGATGGCCAGCGACGGTGGGGCCTGGGCCATGGATCCTGAGACGGCGCTCGACACGTCGTTCGTGCCGCAGGGCATCAGCGCCGACCTCATCGCCACCATCGAGGGCTACGACCGCCAGACCGTCGATGAGTACGCGGTGCTGTCGCAGGAGCGTGCGGCGCGCGCGATCGCCGAGGGGCGCTTCGCGCGATCGATCGTCCCCGTACGCGACGGTGCCGGGCTGACGATCCTCGACCGTGATGAGTTCCCGCGCGCCGGAACCACCGTCGAGAGCCTCGCCGGACTCAACCCGTCGTTCGAGGTCATGGGCGAGATCGGCGGATTCGACGCCGTCGCCCTCCAGGAGTTCGTCGACGTCGAGCGCATCAACCACGTGCATCACGCCGGTAACAGCTCCGGCATCGTCGACGGCGCGGGGCTCGTGCTCATCGGCAACGAAGCTGCGGGAGCGCGTCACGGACTGACGCCGCGTGCGCGCATCCTGTCGACGGCCGTCACCGGCACGAACCCGACGATCATGCTGACCGGTCCCGCGCCGGCGTCGCAGAAGGCGCTCGCCAAGGCCGGGCTGACCATCGACGACATCGACCTGGTCGAGATGAACGAGGCCTTCGCCGCCGTCGTGCTGAAGTTCCTGCGCGACATGGGCGACTACCCGATCGACCGCGTCAACGTCAACGGGGGCGCCATCGCGCTGGGGCATCCGCTCGGCGCGACCGGAGCGATGATCCTCGGCACGCTGGTCGACGAGCTCGAACGCACGCAGAAGCGCTACGGCCTCGCCACGCTCTGCATCGGAGGCGGCATGGGAGTCGCCACCGTCGTCGAGCGCATCTGACCCTCCGCACCTTCCGCACCTCGCACCTCACAGGAGCACTTCGCCATGACCACGTCAGTTCCGAGCACCACCGCAGACGCCGTTCGCTACGAGCTGGCCGATGGCATCGTCACGCTGACGATCGATGACCCGAACCAGCGCGTGAACACCATGAACACGACCTACGTCGAGGCGTTCGAGGCGGCGGTCAACCGGGTCGCGGAGGAGATCGCTGCCGACAAGGAATCCGTGCGCGGCATCATCATCGCCTCGGGCAAGAAGACGTTCTTCGCGGGTGGCGACCTGAAGGCGTTCCAGCAGGTGACCCGAGCTGATGCCCCCGCCCTCTTCGCCGAGGTCGAACGCGTCAAGGCGACGCTGCGGCGACTCGAGACGATTGGCAAGCCGGTCGTTGCAGCGATCAACGGCACCGCGCTCGGCGGCGGGTTCGAGATCGCGCTGGCCACCCATCACCGCATCGCTGCCGCGGGTCGATACGAGATCGGCCTCCCCGAAGCGAACCTCGGGCTCCTCCCGGGCGGTGGTGGCATCACCCGCATCGTGCGCATGTTCGGCATCCAGGAAGCGATCATGAACTTCCTGGTGAAGCAGGGCCCGCAGTTCTCGCCCGACAAGGCGCTCGCGAGGGGACTCGTCGACGAGGTCGTGCCGGCCGAGGAGCTGCTCCCGGCGGCGCGCGCCTGGATCGAGGAGCATGCCGACGACAGCGCCGCGCGCACCCAGCCGTGGGACCGCTCCGACTACCGGCTGCCGGGGGGCACCCCCTCCCAGCCGAAGTTGGCGATGATGCTCCCGGCCTTCCCCGCCAACCTCCGCAAGCAGGTGAAGGGAGCCGACTACCGCGCGCCCAAGGCCATCCTCGCGACCGCGGTGGAAGGTGCCCAGGTCGACTTCGACACGGCATCGCGCATCGAGTCGCGGCACTTCGTCGAGCTCGCCGTCGGCCAGCAGTCGAAGAACATGACCAAGGCGTTCTTCTTCGACCTCACGGCGATCAACTCGGGCAACTCGCGACCCGAGGGCGTCGAGAAGCGCAGCTTCAGCAAGGTCGCCGTGATCGGAGCCGGCATGATGGGCGCAGGCATCGCCTACGTCAGCGCCAAGGCAGGCATCGACGTGGTGCTCAAGGACGTCTCGCTGGAGGCCGCCGAGAAGGGCAAGGCCCACGCCGAAGCGCTCGTGACCAAGGGCGTGCAGCGCGGCAAGGTCACGAAGGAGAAGGGCGAGGAACTGCTTGCGCGTATCACCCCGACGGCTGACTACGCCGACCTCGCCGGGGTCGACATCGTCGTCGAGGCGGTGTTCGAGAGTGAGGAACTCAAGAAGTCGGTCTTCGCCGAGGTGGAGCCCGTCGTGCTGCCGGATGCCTTGCTCGGCTCGAACACGTCGACGCTCCCGATCACGCGGCTGCAGGAGGGCGTGCAGCGCGCGCAGGACTTCATCGGCATCCACTTCTTCTCGCCGGTCGACAAGATGCAGTTGGTGGAGATCGTCGTCGGCGAACGGACCAGCGACGAGGCGATCGCGCATGCCCTCGACTACGTGCAGCAGATCCGCAAGATCCCGATCGTGGTCAACGACTCCCGGGGCTTCTTCACGAGCCGCGTGATCGGCAAGTACATCAACGAGGGCCTGCGGATGCTGGCGGAGGGGGTCAACCCGGTCGCGCTCGAGCGCGCCGCCGTGATGGCCGGATTCCCCACGGGAGTGCTGCAGATCAGCGACGAGCTCAACCTCGAACTCATGAAGAAGATCGCGCTGGCCACGAAGGCCGCCGTCGAGGCGGAGGGCGGCACCTACGTCGCCGAACCCGCCGACGAGGTCGTGGAGTGGATGCTCGCGCAGGGCCGGGGCGGCAAGCTCGCCGGCGCGGGCTTCTACGAGTACGACGCAAGCGGCGCGCGTGGAAGCCTCTGGTCCGGCTTGTCGGATCGATTCCCCGTGGCCGAGGTGCAGCCGAGCGTGCGTGACATCCAGGAGCGCCTCACGTTCTCGATGTCACTCGACACCATCCGCCTGTTCGAGGAGGGCGTGCTCCGCACGGTGCCCGACGCCAACATCGGCAGCGTGTTCGGTATCGGCTTCCCGCCCATGCAGGGTGGCGCCATCCAGTACGTCAACGGCTACGAAGCCGCCGACGGTTCGCTCGGAGTATCGGCCTTCGCACAGCGCGCGAACGATCTCGCGGCGACGTACGGCGATCGCTTCGCCCCTCCGGCATCACTCGTCGAGAAGGCTGCGGCGGGCACCACGTTCGACTGATCGGGAACCGAGTTCGACCGACGCGCGTCCGACCCCCTGCATCCATCCACTGCAGGGAGGTCCCTCGTGTCCACCGTCTTCGCTCGCTTCTCGCGCCATCGCGTTCTCATGCCACTCGGGCTCGCCGTGTGCGCCGTGCTCCTCCTGATGGGGAGCCTGTCGCTCGGCGACCGCGGCTCGCGCTCCACCATCGGTGAGCGTGGCACGTCCCGGATCACCACGACCAAGACCCAGACGACCACGCCCGGTCGGTCGGAGCCGATCGGTTCGGACTCCGCGCCACGCACGGCGGATGGCGCGCTCGGCGGTGGCATCGCCGCACCAGCGACAGACGCCGATCGCACTGCGGGGGCCGTGACACTGAAGTCGGCGGAGGCGTTCGCCGAGGATTCCGCGTCGATCGCGTCGACCGCCGCCCCGACGACCGGCCTCGCGGCACCCGACCTCGATGCCCACGTGATTCGCACCGCCAGCGTCCAGCTCCGCGCCGGCAAGGGCGCCTTCGAGGATGCCTGGGGCGGGGCGCAGGCCACCGCAGGAGCGTTCGGTGGCTACGTGACGGCATCGTCCCGGTCGGGCTCGGGTTCCGACGCGCGATCGGCGACGATCGTGCTGCGCGTGCCGGCCGCACGGTTCGACGCCGCCGTCGCCCGCCTGCGCAAGCTCGACGGCGTCAAGGTCGAGGGGCTCGACATCTCCAGCCAGGACGCGAGCGAGGAATACGTCGACACCGCGTCCCGCCTCAAGCACGACCGTGCGGTCGAGGCCCGGCTCCTCAGCCTGCTCGCTGATACGAAAGGGGTCAGCGAGGTGCTCGCCGTGCAAGCGCGCCTCGACCAGGTGCAGGAGCAGATCGAGGTGTCTGCCGGACGCGTGCGCTACCTCGACCAGATGACGTCGATGTCGACGATCGACGTCACGCTGCGCCAGCAGGGACATGATGCGGCAGACGAGCCGAAGGGCGATTCGATGCTCGCTGGCGCGTTCCATGACGCCGGCGATCGCCTCCTCGAGCGCGTGTCTGGGTTCATCGTCTGGGTCGGAGGAGCGCTACCTACCCTGCTCGTGCTCGCGTTTGTCCTGCTCACGGGCCGGTTCCTGTACCGCCGCAACGTAGGTAGGTAAAAGGTAGGTAGTTCCTCCAGTCCGGTGTGGCGGGATCCCTCGTACCTTGATGGCAGGCGGTACGGAAGGGTTCCGCCACACCAGACTTCAAGGAGCTCCACATGGCCACGTTCGTCACTCTCCAGCTGAATGCCACCGACGTCGCTGGCGACTGGGCCATTCGCTCCGCAGGCACCTCACGCACCGCCACCGGCGAGATGGGGGCCCGCACCCGCCGCGTGAACGCGCGCCGCTCCGACCACGTGGCCGTCTACCTGTCGGAGCTGCGTGGCGCCGTCGAGGCCATCAAGGCCGGTGCCCACAGCCCGAACATCGCCGAGAGCCGCACCGAGGGTGGCGTCGTCGGATTCGGCGCACCGGCCATGTACCACGGCATGCGCTTCTCGATCGGCGTCGCCTGATCCGTCGGGGGATCGGTTCGCCGACCGCTCCCCCACTGCACGATGGACGACTGCTCAGCCGGCGGTCGTGACGTCGACGAGGTCGTCCTGCCAGACGGTCTCGACCGCCGCAGCGACGCGCGTGATCGCGTCGAGCAGGGCACGATGACGGGTGAGTGTGGGCAGGTCGCCCCGCACCCGCAGGCGTGACTGCAGGATGCCATCGCCGATCGCCAGCTGCCCGGCGAAGATCGACTTCCACCGAGCGAACGAGCCGCCCACCACGAACGGGTGTCGCTCCGCCGCCGAGGCCGGGATCAGCTCGATGCCGCGCACGTCGCCCTCGAACACGTCGATGCGGATCGCCGCCGCCTCGAATCCGTGCTCCGGATCGGCATCGATCGCGAAGACGAGCGGACCGAAGATCCACGTGACCGATTCGGTGCGGACCTGGGCGTCGCCGTGCAGCTGCGTGGCGAGCGAATCGGCCCATTCCTGGGAGGCGAAGGTGGCAGACATGCCGCGATCCTACACGCGCGCGATCGCTGCGGGCACGCGCACCTGCAACGCGGCCGGGATCACCGTGAAGGAGGCCGGCGTCTGTCCGAGTGGCTCCCCGTCGAGCACGACGCCCTCGGGCGCCCGCCCCGACGCCGTATCGATCTCGACGTGGCGCGTGCGTTCGATGCGCACGGCGCCGTCGTGCACGTGGCCACCCGCGTAGATGCGGGGGAACACGCGCAGGAGGTGGGAGCGGCGGGCCGCCCCGATCATGACGAGGTCGAACTGACCGTCGTCGAGCAGCGCGTCGGGCGCGACGAGCATGCCGCCCCCCATGAACCGGTTGTTGCTGACGACGAGGTCGGTGAGGGCGATCTCCTCGTCGATGCCCTCCGCAGTGGTGACGTGGGCCCAGCGCTGGTGGTTGCGTGCCAGGCAGGCGAGTGTCGCGACGGTGAACGCACTGCGGCGGCCGAGTCGCTTGAGGCGTCCGGTCACGCGCGTCACGACGTCATGGGCCATGCCGACGTTCGCGCAGGTCGCGAACCCACGAATCACCCGCGCGTCGGTTCCCGGCACGGAGTAGCGGGCCACCCCGACGTCGATCGTACGGGTCGCGCCACCGAGCGCCACGGCCACGGCCGCCGGCTCGTCGGTGGGGATGCCGAGCCCCCGCACGAGGTCACCTCCGGTGCCTTGGTGGACGAGCGCCAGGCGGACGCTGCCGTCGACCATGCCGGAGCCATCCTCGCGAACGAGTCCGGCGACGACTTCCCCGATCGTGCCGTCGCCGCCGAGCACGACGATGTCACGCACGCCATCGCCTGCCATCGTGCGGGCCAGCTCGATGGCGTGGCTCGCCCGTTCGGTCAGCGCGACCTCCACGGGACCGCCGCCGACGCCGGTCTCGAGGGCGTGCACGATCCGGTGCCACCGGTCGTTCGTGCGCCCGCCACCGGACGCCGGGTTGACGATGACCCCGCGCAGCGGGTGCTCAGGCAGTCGCCGCAGTGGCTGCGCCGACGCGGTGCAGGCCGGTGCTCTCGTCGATCGCCACTTCGAGTGCGATCTCGACCATCTCGTCGACCGCCTGCTTGAGATCGGCGTCGCTGATGCGGATGAACTCGCCGTCGACCACGATGTCACTGACGGTGCACATCGCGGCGGCGCGAAGTCCGCGCAGGGAGGCGACCGTGAAGAGCACGGCGGCCTCCATCTCGACCGCGAGCGTGCCGCGGTCTGACCAGCGCTGCGCCATGCCCGTGTCGGGCTGGTAGAAGACGTCGCTCGACACGATGTTGCCGACGCGGATCTGGCGATCGACGTCCTGCGCAGCCTTGACCGCGCTCAGCACGAGGCCGAAGTCGGCGGTCGGGGAGTGGGGCTCGCCACCGGTGTAGTTGGTTGCGGTGCGATCGGCTGCGGTGGCGCTCGTCGCGATGACAAGCTCACCCATCTTCATGCCGGGCTGGAGGCCGCCACAGGTGCCCACGCGGATGATCTTCTTGGCGCCGAGCATGTTGAGCTCCTCGAACGCGATCGCCGCGCTCGGGCAGCCCATGCCGGTCGACTGCACGCTCACGCGCTTGCCCTTGAAGGTGCCCGTGTAGCCGAGCATGCCGCGCTCCTCGTTGACGAGCACGGCGTCGTCGAAGAACGTGTCGGCGATGTACTTCGCACGCACCGGGTCGCCGGGAACGAGCACTGCTTCGGCGTAGTCGCCTTCATTGGCGCGGAGGTGGATGGGCATCGCGGGGGTCCTTTCAGGGGCGTGAACGTGCGTGCCCAGCCTACAGCCACGTCGACGCAGCTGCAGGCGGGAGCGCGTGGGCGGCCGTTCGTCCCGGTGGGTTCGTGGGTAGCGTCGCTGCATGTCGAAATCGCTGACTGAACTCCTGGGCCCTGACGAGCACGTCATCCTCCAGACCCGCCAACACTGGTGGGTGCTCTTCGTCGATGCGGCACTGCAGCTCCTCGGCATGCTCGTGGTCGGCGCGGCGCTCCTCTTCGCCACGCAGGCCGACTGGTTCGACGAGCACCGCGTCGGCGGCTGGCTCATCAATGCACTCTGGGTGCTGCTCGCGGTGCTCGCAGCGATCTTCGTGTGGAAGCTGCTGACCTGGCTCGTGCAGAAATTCACGGTCACGACGACGAAGGTCGTCTACCAGCACGGGCTCCTCCAGCGCGACGTCATCTCCGTGCCGCTCGTCAAGCTCGACGAGGTGACCCTGGTACAGCCCCTCATGGGCCGCGTACTGGGCTTCGGTCGCCTCGACGTCGAGAACGCGAGTGGCGGCAAGGCGCCGCTGGCGGGCCTCGAGTACCTCCCCAAGCCGAAGACGATCTACCGCGAGATCACCGAGCGCGCCCGCCACCAGCGCCTGCTCGAGGGTGGCGGCCACCACGACGCCGATGGCGACGGGCTCGTCGACGAGCCGCAGCGTCCGAAGGCGAATCGCACCGCCACGCGCGAGACGACCAGCGCCGGCGACTCCTCGGCCATCGCGGCCAACGACCCCGTGCACCGCTCGCACGAGCCCGCGCAGGACACGGTTGCCGATCCCGATGGACCGCACGTCGTGCACACCGAGACGACCACCGAGACTTTCTCCGCCGACACGACGAGCAGCGACGGGGGCGGTTCGAGCGACGGCGGTGGCGGCGATGGTGGCGGCGGGGAGTAGGATCCCCGCATGCAGGACTACACCGCGAAATACATCGGCGAGCACGTCGAACTCTGGCTCTACGGCGGCGAGCCGTCGCAGGAGGGCGTGCTGACCGCGTTCTGCATCGTCGGTGACGTGCAGCACGTCGAGTTGAGCGGGCACATCCTCGTGCCGCTCGTCAACGTCGCGGGCATCCACTGCATCAGCCGCTGCGATTCGCCCGGCGAGGAGCACTGGCCCCCGACCCTCGGCGACGACCTCGACGAACTCGACAGCTGACCCGGGCATCGTCGGAGCATCGTACGAACACGGTTGACGGATCCCCGATGGCGTCGTCTCATGGAGCTGGACGAACCGCGCCAGGACAGCGCGGTCAGCACGACAGGGACGTACATCATGTGTGGATCAGCACCAGCCGTGGGCGCAGCACTGCCGACCAACCCGACGTCGAACGTCGCGGGCGCTGCAGGAGGCGGAGCGACGTCCACCACCGGAGGCGGACTGACCTCTACCGCGGCGACCACGGCCGCACCGACCACGGCGGCCACGACCGCGAGCGCGGCGACCTCGATGCAGGCACTGCTTCCGGTGCTGCAGAACCTCATCGGCGTGATCACTTCGCTCGTGCAGGCACTCCAGGGCCAGGCCGCGATCGGCGGTGGTGCGACGCCCGGAAACGCGCCAACCAAGGACGTCACCCAGGGCGTGGTGCAGCAGGTACCACCCATGAAGACCGAGGGTGGCGGCCCGGAGGAGACGAAGGTCGACGGCAAGGTCGTCACCACGCCGCCGCCGCTGCCGACGGGCAAGCCCTACACCGTCAAGTCGGGTGACACGCTCGCGAAGATCGCAGCGGCCAACGGCCTCAAGTGGCAGGACCTCTACGAGCGCAACAAGGCTGTCATCGGACCGGATCCGAACGCCATCAAGCCCGGACAGGTGCTCGAGCTCGCCGGAGTGTCAGGCAGCGCACCGGCCGTGACGACCGGGGGCGGTTCGACCACGCAGGGTGGGTCCACGACCCAGGGCGGTTCCACGACGCAGGGCGGCTCGACGGGTGCCGATGCCGCGCCCGCCGCTGCGCCGAAGGTCTCGAGCACGCCCGACCCGATCGCGGCGCTTGCGACCGCTGAGGCCAACTACGGCAAGTCAGGTTCGGAGATGGCGCAGCAGGCGCTCGCGGCTGCGCGTGACAACGCCGTCGCCGCGGCGGCCGCCAACTACAGCAAGTCGGGCTCCACGATGGCGCAGGCGCAGCTCACGGCGCTCACCACACCCGCACGCAGGGGTGGCGGCGGAACTTTCTAGGCGCGACTGCCGGAAGCCCACGTTTGCGACATCGGTGAGTGCGGTACGCACGGCGGGTGAACCCGCCCCGAAAGAGCCCCGACAACGACCCGACGCTCGCCGTCACACCCCCGCGCAGCAAGCGCGTACTCATCACGGGTGTCGGCAGATTCTGGGGAGCCAACCTCGCGCGACAGCTCGAGCGCGACCACGCCCTCGACTTCGTCTGCGGCCTCGACACCCGTGACGCACTGGGTGAGTTCGGGCGCACCGAAGTGGTCAAGGGTGACATCCGCAACCCGTCGATCAGCCGGCTCATCAACGTGACCCGCGTCGACACGGTCGTGCACACCCAGGTGTTCGGCGCCAACCGACCCGGCGAGTCGGGGCGAACGCTCCACGACATGAACGTTATCGGCACGATGAACCTGCTCGCTGCGTGCGCGGCCAGCCCGTTCGTGCGCAAGGTGGTCATCCGTTCGTCGACCGCGATCTACGGCGCGTCGCCGAAGGACCCGGCCTTCTTCACGGAGGACATGGAGTCGAAGGGCGCGCTCCGCGACCAGTACTCACGAGACATCCACGAGGTCGAGACCTACGCACGCGACTTCGCGGAGCGTGCCCCGCACGCCGCGGTCACCATCCTGCGGTTCGCGAACTCGATCGGCGAGGGCGTCGACACGGCCTTCACCCGCTACCTCTCCTCGCAGGTCGTGCCGACGCACGCCGGCCACAACCCGCGCCTGCAGTTCATCCAGGACACCGACGCCGTCGACGCGCTGGCGCACGCCGTGCGGAACTGGCGTCCCGGCATCTTCAACGTCGCCGGCCCGGGCACCATCACGTTCTCGAAGTTCCTGCGCATGGCGGGACGCGTCGAGGTGCCGCTCATCCCGCCCGCGTTCGGTCCCATCCTCAGCCTGCTGGAGCGCGCCGGCGTGCTCTACGTGCCGAGCCGCTACGACCGCACGCTCAAGTACGGGCGGGGCGTCTCCACCGAGCGCATGATCAAGGAATTCGGATTCGTTCCGGAGTACACGACCCGTGAGGCCGCCGAACAGTTCGCGGCCTTCGTGCGCACGCGTCGCTACCACGAGGGCGGCGACGCCCACCTCGACCGCGAGCTGCTCGAATACGTGCAGCGCAAGATGCACCAGATGCCATCGCTCGACGCCGGCCTGCTCGGCCGCTTCACCCCGGGCTTCGATCCGGAGCGGGTCACGTCGCGCGTCACCGAGGCCTTCGCCTCGACGGCGCAGCGCGTACGCTCCACCGCCCGCACCTCGTCCTCGCTCGACGACGAGAACTACGACGACGCCGTGAACGACGAGGATTCCACGCCATGACCGCCCCCGCCGACGCGCCCCCGCTCGATGACGTGCAGCCGACCTCGGCGGCCGCACAGACCTGCCTCGGGCACACCAAGTCAGGCGCGCGTTGTCGACGTCGCGCCGCCGACAACGGGTACTGCGTGCAGCATGCCGAGCAGGCACCGCCGGCGATGCCCGGTGACATCGACCCCGACGAACTCCGCGACGCGATCGACGGCCTCGGCGACCCGACGGCGCACGACTCGTCGAGCAACGGGGCGGGCGGGGGCGGGCACGGTCCGCTCGACGAGCTCAAGGGCTTCGCCGACTACGTGTCGGGCAACGTCGCGCAGATCCGCGACGCGGCGGTGGCCACGGGGCTGGTGGAGGCGAACGTCGTCGAGCGGTTCGTCGTCGACCTCACCCACGCCGTCACGAGCGCGGTGTCGGCGTTCGCGTCGCGCATGAGCGGTGACTACGAGGAGGACGACTTCGGGTTCGACGCCGCCTTCACGGAGCGTCTCCTGCCGCTGGCCAACCTGCTCTACGAGTACTGGTGGCGCGTCGACCTCGAGGGGGTCGAGAACGTACCGGCCACCGGTCGCGGCCTCATCGTCTCCAACCACGCGGGCGGCGGCATGCCGTTCGACGGCGTCATGATCAAGTCCGCGATCATGAACGAGCATCCGAGCCCACGGCACGTGCGCCTGATGGTGCTCGACTGGTTGATGAGCCTGCCCTACGCCGCCGACTTCATGAAGCAGACGGGGCAGGTGCTCGCGAGCAGCCCGAACGCGTACGAGCTCCTCAAGCGCGACGAACTCGTGGCGGTCTTCCCGGAGGGGATCAAGGGCATCGGCAAGCCGTTCTCGGAGCGCTACAACCTGCAGCGCTTCGGCCGCGGTGGGTTCGTGCGCATCGCGCTCAAGACCGGTTCGCCGATCATCCCGGTGGCGGTCGTGGGCAGCGAGGAGATCTACCCGAAGATCGGCAACATGCCGATCGTGAACAAGCTCATCGGCGCCCCGTTCGTGCCGATCACGCCGCTGTTCCCGTGGTTCGGCCTGCTCGGTCTCGTGCCCCTGCCGAGCAAGTGGCACATCGAATTCTGCGAACCGATCGACGTGTCGGAGTTCCCACCTGAGGCTGCCGACGACCGCAGCTTCGTGCTCGAGCTCTCCGAGCGCGTGCGCAACGTGATCCAGGAACGGCTGAAGGAGAACCTCCTCAAGCGCCGCACGCCGTTCTGGTAGGACGCTCGCCGGTCCGTCGGCCGGCGCGGGCATCGGGGCATCAGGGCATCGTTTACCCCCGAGCACACGGGACACAGTGCAAGAAGTACTTGCCCGCCCCAGCAACCCGTCGTACGGTGGACACATGGCCCCCTCCCCCGCAGTCACCACAACTCGTCGCCGACCCGCGGCCCCGCTCCGCGTGGGTTCCCACCCCTCGGTGATCCTCGCCGACGTGATCTCGTACGGCTACGCCGCCGTGATCGTGCTCGCGACGATGCAGTTCAACCTGCAGTTCTCGCTGCTCGAGGGCATCGGTGTCATGGCGCTGTTCGTAGTGCTCCGCGCCGTCGCACACGAGATCCGCAAGGACGCGCGCAAGCAGCTCCTGGCGGAGGCGCGCCGTCGCGCCGCCCTCCACGCGCAGTCGCCTTCCCGCTGGACCGTCGAGCAGCGTGACGGCGTCGGCCGCCGCATCGACATCGGCGCCTGATACGCCCGAGGGTCGACCACGTTCGATCAGTCGATCGAAGCTCGATTTTCGAACATGAGAAGTCGAGCGAAGTGAGCGAAGACCGAGCTCGCTCGAGTCTTCCGAACGCAGCGTAGACGCCTTCATGTTCGGTAGGCGGCGGAGCCGCCATCGAACTCCGTTCGATCAGTCGAGCGAAGCTCGACTACCGAAAATGAAGCACCACGATCGTGCCGGCACCCGAACGCAGCATCATGCGCGGGCGTACGAGCACCGATTCGGTGTCGCTGGAGAACTCGGCGACCTCACCGTTCACCTCGACGCGACGCAGCGCGGCGTCGCTGCGCAGGTCGAGCGGAATCGTGGCGATGTCCTCGGCGCCCTCGTTGACGACGAACCACGTCTCGCGCCGCGCCTCACGCACGACACGCGTGCGCAGCTGCTC
This sequence comes from Thermoleophilia bacterium, assembly GCA_025964405.1. Lineage (GTDB taxonomy): Bacteria > Actinomycetota > Thermoleophilia > Gaiellales > SKUG01 > JAGQUL01. The sequence continues at coordinate 12,640 of JAOPYW010000126.1, forward strand.
GCCGACCGTCGCGCCCTGGGGGGCGTCGGTAGCGGCGATCTCGGTATGTGAGGAGGGTTCGGTCATGGCGTCGGCACGTGGCGCACAGCGTTCGTGCTGGGGCCATCATGCAGGTTGTATACGGACGCTGCCTCGACCGCAACACGGCACCATGCGCTCGGGGCCATCGGTGGCCACGCAACTTGGCCGCTTGCTCCCGCCCTGCACGCCTCCACCCCGCGAGCGCGTCGGTAGCATGCCCCCATGCCCGCGCTCGACGTCGACTTCCGCAGCGCCCTCCGCCGCACCCGCCGCCTGCTCGACGACGCCGGCGCATCCCTCGTGCAGCGGCACGTGCTCGCCCTCTGCTCCGGCGGCATCGACTCGGTCGTGCTGGTCGAACTCCTCGCCCGCCTGCCGCGCGGCGCGGCGCCGAATTCCGTGCGCGTCCTGTGGCTCGACCACGGCGTGCGCGTCAGCGTCGACGCCGAGTTCGCGGCCGCGCGGGCCGTAGCCGAGCGGCACGGTTTCGAGGTCACGGTGGAGCGCGGTGCGATCGACACCTCGACGCACGGCGTGCAGGCTGCTGCGCGCGCGTGGCGCTACGCCGTGGCCGCGCGCGTCGCCGCCGAGCAGGGCTGCGACGTGGTCGTGGCCGGGCACACGGCGAGCGACCAGCTCGAGGGCGCGCTC
>JAOPYW010000194.1 GCA_025964405.1 Thermoleophilia bacterium
CAGCGCGACAACGCGGCCGACTCGGCACTACGGTCATTTGCTCTGGCTGCGAACCGGTAGCGGATATTATGACAAGCTGGCGCTCAGAAGGGGCTCGATGACGGGGTTCGCCCTTCACCTGCGGCAACGTACGTTCCACTTTCACCAGTGACCGAGTACAGCGGCCTATCGAGACATTGGCCCTCGGCCGTTGATTTGTTCTATGGACGCCCTCATGGCTCCGAGAGTATCCGCGATGACGGCGAGCCGGGCCTGATCATCATCCGTCGGGGCAGCTGCGACCTTCACTCCTGAATACAAGAGTCGGTCATCATGGGCCCCTTTGAGGGCGGCAAGGATCTCTTTTTTTGTCAGCAAACTAGCTGCTGCCGTCGGCTCAACGGCCGCGAATTCTGCCGGGGGCACGTGAAGGTCACCCCATGCACGCCCATAGGAAGTCTCGACCGGTGCTGCGCCCGAGAACATCAGGCCACGCAACAGCCCCTGCTGCGACGCTTCGGCGAGATGCTGCAACGCGCCGTCGGCCGTGCGGGTCTCGATCGCCGAGCGGCCCCAGTTCACGGCGATGCCGTCGACGATCGGGTGACGGGCAGCTGTCACGGCCGCGATCTCGTCAGCGAGGCTGAGGTAGCCCTTCTCGACGGGGTGGTCGTCGCTCCACGCGTCGCAGTGTTCCACGACCAGGCGGGCGCCTCGCCAGTCGCGATCGGCGAGCTGGGACAGAGAGTCGGCGAATGCGCCGACGTCGCTGAACGGCCTCTGCGGTGAGGAATGCAATTCGACGACCGCGACGGCTCCCGGCCGCGACACGTTCAAGGCGAGCACGCGCTCGCGGGCACGGTCGACGAGGTCGAGCGCCTGACGGCGGCCCGCAGCATCCGTCGACGCGAGGCCGATCCGTTCGTCGAATCTCGTGACGCGTACGAGAGCAGGCAGCAGGGTGACCACATGCCGGGCGCCGGGCGCCGACTCGTCGAACCGCCCGACGAGGCCCGCGTCGAGCCAAGGACTGTCGTCGCCCGTGAACGGCAACTCCAGCCCGGTCGCCCCGGGCAGCGCCAGGCACTGCTCACCCAGCCAGCCGAGATCGGGTTGCGTCGCGCCGCTCGAGGCGGCGGCATAGGCTCCGACGACGATCATCGGATCGTGTACCCGCCGTCGATCAACAGTATGTGGCCGGTGACGAGTTTCGACTGCGAGCCCGAGAGGAAGGCCACGGCGCCGACGATGTCGTCGGGTTCGCCGAACCGCCCGACCGGGATGCGCGTGAGCAGCTCTTTGGCCCATTCGGGGTTGCTGAGGGTCGATTCCGTCAGCTCCGTGCGCACGAACGTCGGTGCGATGGCATTGACGCGGATGCCCTTCGGCGCCCACTCGAGAGCCAGCACCCTCGTCAGCTGGGCGAGCGCCGCCTTGCTCGACCCGTAGGCGGCACGATCCTCGATCGCGACTGTGCCGGCCTGCGAACTGACGTTGACGATCGTTCCCCGGATGCCGCCGTCGATCCAGCGGGACGCAAGCGTCTGGCTGGTGAAGAAGGCGCCGCGAACGTTGGTGTCGTAGACAAGGTTCCACGACTCGGGGTCAACGTCGAGCGCGCGCTGGGGAACGTTCACGCCGGCATTGTTCACCAGCAGGTCGATCGGCGCGGTCTCGAGCAGTGCCGAGAGGGTCGAACGGATGCGCCCGACATCGAGCAGGTCGAGGACCACGGACGACGTGCCGTAGCGGCCGGCGATTGTGTCGGCCGTAGCCTCGTCGCGGGAGGTGCCGTAGACGGTCGCACCCAGTTCGGCGAGGGCGTCGGCGATCGCCCGCCCGAGCCCTCGGCCTGCTCCGGTGACGAGGGCTGTGCGCCCGTCGAGGCGAAAGTCGATCACCGCGTCGGAGCTTCGGCGGTCGAGTTCGCGGCGGAGGAGGAGGCGCTCGACCCTTCGGCGAACGAGTGGTCATCCCACGCCAGGCGCGTTCCTCGAATCTTCGCGACGCGAACATCTCCCGAGCGGGCGTGGCCCTCGAAGCGTTCGACGCGGGCCGCGCGACCGGTGATCTCACCGAGGAGAGCACTCGATGAGGCGTCGGTGACCTCCTGATAGGTGACGGTGCGCAGGTATTTGCCCACCCAGAGGCCGCCCGTGTAGCGGGCGGCGCCGCGCGTGGGCAGGACGTGGTTTGTGCCGATGGTCTTGTCGCCGTACGAGACGCAGGTTCCTTCACCGAGGAACAGTGCGCCGTAGCTGTGCATGCGCTCGAGCGCCTCGCGCGGTTCGGCCGTGAAGATCTGCACGTGCTCGTAGGCGTAGGCGTTGCCGAGGGTCCAGGCGTCGTCCATGCTCTCAACGACATGGATCGCGCCGAAGTTCTGCCAGGCGGTTTTGGCGTAGTCCTTTGTCTGCATGTTCTGTAGAATGCGCTCGATGTGCTCGAGCACCTCCCGGCCGAGTGTTTCGGAGATCGTGATCAGCACGGCGGGCGAGTCAGGCCCGTGTTCGGCCTGCGAGAGCAGGTCGACGGCGGTGATGAATGGGTCGGCGGTCTCATCGGCGATGATGAGCACTTCGGTCGGGCCTGCGAACAGGTCGAGGCCGACCTCGCCGAAGAGCTGGCGCTTTGCTTCAGCGACGAACGCATTGCCGGGGCCGGCGAGCATGTTCACCGGCGCGATTGTCTCCGTACCAATGGCCAGTGCGCCCACGGCCTGCACGCCGCCGAGAAGGTAGATCTCGTCTGCCCCTGCGAGCGACATCGCCGCGACGGTCGCGTCAGGAATCTCGCCTTTGATGGGCGGTGTCGCGGCGGCCACGCGCTTCACACCCGCGACCTTCGCAGTGACGATCGTCATGTGCGCCGAGGCCAGCAGCGGGTACCGTCCGCCCGGGATGTAGGCCCCGGCCGCCTCGACGGGAATATTCTTCTGGCCGAGGAACACGCCCGGGAGGGTCTCGATTTCGAAGTCTTCGAGCGAGGCCTTCTGGCGCTCGGCCATCGCCCGCACCTGGGACTGCACGAACACGATGTCATCGATGACCTGCTGAGGCACGCGGTCGATGATGGTTTGGATCTGCTCGTCGGTCAGCCGGAAGTCGTCGGGTGACCATTTGTCGAACTTCTCCGAGTAGTCACGAACGGCGGTATCGCCGCGCTGGCGAATGTCGGCGAGAACACCCTCGACGATGGTTTTGACATCGGGACCCGTCGCCGCATTCTGCGGAACGGGGCTTTTCAGCAGAACGGAAGCTACGGCGAAGGCGGGAGTTGTCATCGGGGTGTCCTGTCGGCTATGCGGAGAGCGGCGGGTTCGGTGCAAGACGCGGGCGTCAGCCGGCGAGCCCCGGCGCCGCCCCGAGCTCCTTGCGCAGGCGGTTGAGCGCCGCATAGGCATTGTTCCGGTAGGCCAGGAGTGCCGGGGCGTCGTCCGGGGCGATGTCGAGAAAACCGTGGCCCGACTTCAGGCCGAGGTTGCCTGCGTCGACGAGCGCGCTGAGCGCGGCGGGTACGGCGAGGCGCTCGCCGTACTCCGCGGCCAGCGAACCGTACGATGCCGCGTAGACATCGAGGCCGGCCATGTCGCCTATCGCAAACGGGCCGAAGAGTGCGAGACGGAACCCGAAGGCATTCGACACCACCAGGTCGACCTGTTGGGGCGTCGCGAGGCCTTCCTCGACCACGGCGACGGCCTCCTTGTAGAGGGCGAACTGCAGCCGGTTGGCCACGAACCCGGGGGTGTCGGCGACCCGTGCTGGCACCTTGCCGACCGAGCGGATAAGTGCTTCGACCCGGTCGATGACGTCGGGCGTCGTGTCGGTGGTGGCGATCAATTCAACGCCCGGGATGAAGGGAGCCGGGTTCATCCAGTGCACACCCAGAAAGCGCTCGGGGTTGGTCACGGAGGTCGCGAGCTCTTTGATCGGAATCGCCGAGGTGTTCGTGCCGATTATCGCATCAGGGCGGGCCGCCTCCGAGATACGGGCGAGCGCCCCGGACTTGATCTCGCGGCTCTCGGGTACCGCCTCCGTCACGTAGTCGGCTCTGCTGACGGCGTCTTCGATGGATGCTGCTGGCGAGAGGTTCGCGCGGATGGTCTCCGTGGCGCCTGCCTCGAAGAGACCGGCCTTTTCGTAGGCTCCTGCCTCGCTGACCAGTCGATCGTAAGCGCGTTCGGCAAGCTCCTGGCTGATGTCGCCGAGGGAGACGGTTGCTCCGCCGAGGGCCAGCACCTGGGCGATACCACCGCCCATGTAGCCGGAGCCGACGAC